>JAPLKA010000053.1 GCA_026388315.1 Pseudomonadota bacterium
CATTTCTTCACGTTATCAACATATTGAAACCAATGAAGACTTCAACCGTCACAAATACAAATCTCTACATATCAGGTCCTTGCCTGGATTCGTTGATAACTGAATGAAATGATCAAAGTCTTGACAGCGTGTTTTCTGTTCCTTTAGATTCCGGGCTTCTTCCTGTAACAAAGCATGGGGCATTTTTGTCGAATGGGCTATATTTCATTTGGCAATCAATACTCACATCGAGAATATTTCAGCTTTGATCCGTCGTTCCTGTAAATAATAAGCTTTAATGTTATGCAGCAAGCAATATAACATAATGATTTTAGGATTTTAATACTTGCCAATCCCTGTTGTGGTGCCCATATCCTACAGATATCATTCGTTTTATTTTCATAAGTTTTTATATAAGAACGTCATTGCCCTTGACAATACCGTCTGATAATCATAATAATTTAGAAATTATTGGTAGCAGCATATTAATTGTTATGACCAGACAAGGGAACGAATATGAAAGCTCAATATGATCAGCTCATGAAGTCACTTGAAGACCTTCCCTTGAGCAAGGCTCTGCAAAAGACTCTTCGCGTCGGGCAAGAATTGAAAGACAATGAATTTGAAAAGTGGATTCGACTTGAACTCCATGGCTACTGGAATACCAATTCAGCGCTGAATGAAGATGTAGTGGTGCCTGAGTACCGAACTGTTGCTGGGTATTACACGGATGACTACGGAAGACAACATGTCTTTTCCGATTCCAATGCTGGTTTTATCAATGAAACACGCTTGAGATTCGGGGTGATTGAGATGGAGGGAATGATCGGAGCAAAAGGCCCTTTAGCTTTCCGCGCCCCACAATTTGCCGAGATCATTCGCAACGAACTTGGGGCAGAGGTAACCACTTTCAATTTTAGTCCAAAAACAGTTCCTGCTGTTTTGGAAGCCATTCGTACTGAACTCTCTGACCGTCTCATGTCAAGAAAAGACAAAATTCAGGA
The DNA here is from genome assembly GCA_026388315.1 of Pseudomonadota bacterium. NCBI lineage: Bacteria > Pseudomonadati > Pseudomonadota > Pseudomonadota bacterium. The sequence goes on from JAPLKA010000053.1 coordinate 984, forward strand.
ACAAGACCTTGAGACCCAAGGATCAAGAACGGAAGACGTGATTCAACTAAAACCCAATTTCTACGGCATAGGCGTCGATCTAAAAGCACTTTGGAGGAAGTTCAAGAAGTCATAAAAGGGAGTGAAGTCATAACATACGACTCAGCTAACTCGGCCATAAAGCGGCCTCGTAGCTGAGCCGTATGTTATGCTTTGAAATGAATATTGACTGACATATTTAAAGTACGTTATAATGTACGTTAATTATGTGAGGTGTCATATGAAAAGAGTTAGAGTCAACGAAGATATCAGACCAATGTCTGAGTTTCGCACCGGTATTGCTTCCTTCCTTAAACAAATACACGACACTAAACGTCCCATGATCATCACGCAACACGGCAAAGGAGTTGCCGTTCTGCTCGATGCGGGCGAGTATGAGGCAATGCAGGAGAGGATAGAGTTGCTGCAGGACATACAGACATCCATCGGTCAGATTGAAGCTGGTCAGGGAGTGGATCATGACCAGGCCAAAAGGACTGTATTAAACCGGATCAGGAAATGAAAATTATCTGGTCTCCTCTCGCAATAGACAGAGTATCAGAGATAGCCACATACATCGCCCAAGAGAATCCCGCTGCTGCAGAAAAGTGGGTGGACACGGTTTTTCGGAAGGTGGAAGACCTACAGAACTTCCCTGAAAGTGGCAGGGTCGTACCTGAAACCGAAATAAAAACCATAAGAGAGCTGATATACGGAAACTACCGACTGATTTACCGGCTTGAAGAGAAGAGGATTTCAGTGCTCACTGTTCGGCACGGAAAGCAGATCTTGCCGGTTGATGAAATTACGGCATAACCAGTCGTTGCACCAAATCCGCGCCATGCGCGTCTCGGTGAACTTTTCGTTATGGTGCCATATCTAGTAGACAACAAAATTGGGGGTGTTGATTGAAAATTGAATCAATGGGGTTGATTGACTTCAAGCCGATTAAAAATCTGAGCCTGCGGAATTTAGGCAGCGCAGTTGTAATTGCTGGTGCGAATGGTTCTGGGAAGACCAGATTGAAGATGGCAATTGTGCAGACCCTACAGGGTGTTCCAGTTATGGACATGACGATTCTTGCCACTCGTGATGAGGAGAGAGAAGAAAAATATTTCAACGCAAGCAAGATTGAAATTAAGAAGGGTGTTCAGAATCCGGTTCTTAATAATTATATAAACAGTAGAAAGTACGGATCGGGAAAATATGTTGGATCGCTTGTGCAGATTGATTCAGATAGAAGTGTGCAGACCCTTAAATATGGTCAAGTCAATTGGCTGGGTGGAGACCCTGATGATTTAGATTCGCCAAGTAATTTCTATTTCAATACTTTCACGAATAGATGGCAGGAGTTTGTTACCTACATCCACCAAAAGTCTGCGGCTAGAGATAAGAAACTCGCGGAAGCCATGAAGGAAACCCCCGACCTTCTTGGAAGCGAAATCTTAAAAAAGCACCCAGATCCGTTTTTGAAATACAAAGAGATATTCACGTCAATCCTACCCGATAAGACACTGCTGGACATTACCCCGGCTTCTCCTGGAGAGTTTAAATATTCAGACGAATCAGGGCAGCCGTTGCCATTTTCATCCCTTAGTTCTGGTGAGCAAGAAGTAATAAAAGTCCTCTTTGACGTTGCAAGAAAAGATATTCGACATTCAGTGATAATTGTAGATGAGCCAGAATTGCATCTACATCCCACGTTGACGTTCAAACTCATTGAAACATTGAAAACCATTGGGGATCATACAAATCAGTTTATATTTCTAACGCATTCTCCCGATCTCATTTCCACCTACTATTCAACTGGCGATGTCTACTTTATTGATCAGAAGGATAATGGCGGGAATCAGGCGCATAGGCTTAGTGATCTAGATCACGAGCACAAAGAAGTTGCTTTGCTTGTTGGTCAAAATCTAGGCATGTTCGCCGTAGGCAAAAAACTGGTGTTTGTAGAGGGGGAAAAATCTAGCATTGATCGTCTTTCCTATCAGAAGATTGCGCTGACAATTGATCCGGAAATTAGAGTTCTTCCAGCAGGTTCTGTACTCAACATTATGACGCTCAATAATATTGAAGAGCAGATTAGAAAGGCAATATTTGGAATTGATCTTTACATGATTAGAGATCGTGACGGCTTGAGTGATGAGCAAGTTTCAGTTCTGGAAAAGAACGGCAGGATCAAATGCCTTAAACGAAGGCACGTTGAAAACTACTTTTTAGATGATGAAGTCCTGTTCATGGTCGCCCAGCGACTGTATCTGATAGAGGGGAACCCCTCTCTAACCAGGGAATACATTGCCGAGTCAACGAAGAAGATCGCAGAAAACTCACTAGTGTAGTGTCTCAATAATGGCTTTACAATGATTCACTTTTTTAATAATCTCCTCCGCCTTTTTGGTCCAGACAAAAGGTTGGGGGTCCTCGTTATTGTAGCGTATGTATTCTTCTATGGCAATTACCAATTCCGGTACGCTTTTGAAGACTCCCCGGCGTATCCTTTTTCTCGTAATTTCCCCGAACCAGCGCTCTACCAGATTCAGCCATGATGAACTTGTAGGCGTGAAGTGGAGAACAAAACGGGGGTGTTTTTCGAGCCACACCTTTACATTCGGGTGATTATGTGTTCCGTAGTTGTCCAGAATCAGATGGATATCCAAACCTTTAGGCACTTCCCGGTTAATCCTACGCATGAATTTCAAAAATTCAGTGTTCCTGTGCCGGGGATAACAGGAGCCGATGACCTTTCCCTCCAGAACATTCAGAGCGGCAAAAAGACAGGTGGTACCGTTCCGCTTGTAATCATGTGTCATCGTTCCACAGCGTCCTTTCTTCATTGGTAACCCCGGCTGTGTTCTGTCTAAGGCCTGAACCTGAGACTTTTCATCTACACAGAGCACTACTGCTTTATCCGGTGGATTTAAGTAGACACCCACCACATCGGTCAGTTTTTCCACGAACCGCTTGTCTTTGGACAACTTGAAGGTTTCCACGCGATGCGGTTGCAATCCGTGGGCATCCCAGATACGCTGTACAGTCGTATGACTAACACCTTGTACTTTCGCCATCGTTCTCGTTGACCAGTGAGTCGAGTCTTTCGGGGTGGTATGCAGGGTGGCTTCCACAATGACATGAACTTTCTCTGGATCGAGCCGTCTTGAACTTATACCGTGGGGCGCATCTTCTGACAACCCTGAGGCGCCCTGTTCACGGAAACGGTTTGTCCACAAAATAACCGTTGGTCGAGAGGTCTCCAGTCTTTTGGCAATAGCGTTATGCGATATGCCTTCTGCCGCAAGCAAGCAGATACGGGAACGCAGGACCACTCTTTGAGGCGTCTTCTTCGCCCGAATCCAGGCTTCCAATACTTTTCGCTGTTCTTCCGTCATGATCAGTTTATCGGCTGGTTTCCACATGAAGAATTATAGCACAGCCAATGGTTATTGTAAACATAATACTGTTACACTACACTAGGATTTAACGTCTATAAGAATGTTAAGGATTATTTGAGCTTTAATCATTTTTTGCGATCTCCAACGGTTAAGTGCCTTGAAGCAAAGACGATAGATACGATTAAGGAGGAGATAGTAGCTTCGATCACGTTAAACAGAAACGCCCTCGATAATGACATCAGCGATGAAGCCATCCGAGCTTGGGTAAGTGCAGAAGAATATAGGCTGAAAGAAAAACTGCTCAACGGGGGATGGCTCAATGACTTTCAAGGTAAATACATTTTTAGCCGGATATGCGGTGAAATCTTGAAGGCCGATCAGATCAGAGTACGTCATGCATACGTTGATATTGCGCTGGCCGAAAAATCCAGTGTGCTTGCAGAGATAACGGAAATGTTTAAGGGGATGTGATGTTGCATAACGAATCGTTTCAGCGGACGCGCAAAAAGCCACGCGCCGCTGAACTCAAAGTTATGCATAAAGAACTCGGAGATTAATGAATGAACATTATGGAAAACTTCTACCAAATAGCCTTCATTTTACTTACTTCAGTGGGCGGCGCAGTGATAATAATAGCAGCTTTATCAACTTGGCTGGGGAAAGTATGGGCCAATAGAATTCTGGAATCAGACAAGGCTAAGTACACTCAAGAATTAGACAAAATTCGTCATCAGTTTCAAATCGAGTTTGATCAGCTATCTATTATCCACGAAAATCAAAAGTCTAGTTTTCAGCGCATGATCAAAGAATTGCACAAATCAATTAAATCTCTGGAACAAGCATATGATGAAGCTTGGCAACCCATAAGTGATAAACATTATGATGCATTAAAAGAAGTAATTATCGAAGAGTCTCTTTTTTTAGGTGCGGAAGGCGAAAAGGCCTTAAACATCTATCTAGATTTTTTGGGGAAAGCTGTATATTTCCCCGAAGATGAATCACAAGATGATAAAACACTTAGAAACATATATGAATTTCTAAATTTTATGTCAGAAAGAATACGCGAATATTTCAGGAAAAGGATTGGTCTTTCCTCAGAAGCTAACCCACTTCTAGACATAAACTTAATTGCAGCTTGCATCTTAGTTAATGGTGTTCATTTCACAGGTACTAATTTCCCGACCAATCAAATCCTCCTATTCCAATACGACATTTCTCCTTCATCGTTCGTCGAAAAGCTAAAGGAGAACATGAGTGCATTAAAGTCAGAACTGAACACACTCATCTCATGCATTGAGTCAGATCGTGACGAAGGTAAATACTCTTTTAGAGTTTTATCTGAAGCTCGTTACTATCTGAATTTATTTAACGAAGCATAACAAAAGCAATACAGCCGATCGCTAACACTCCGGCTGATTTTTTCGTTATGCTTCGTTTCAATCGGTAATCCTTAGCATTTTATTTAACTGAATCTATTTAGTTGTAGGTGCACAAAATAATTGGTAATATTAACTTTCTCACTGGTCATTTCTGCGCATTACCAAGTAAAAGATGCTACAAAAACACACCAGTCGCAAATCTCTACTTCAATAAATATAGCGCCCACGTTTAATGGAAAGGCCTAATGTAACAGAGGGTTACCGCAGAATTCTGATTATAAAGCACATTAGACAAAATATATACTTTTGTATAATTTTAATGAGATTACCGAATCACAGCGATAGCACTTGGCGCAGACCCTCTTCTATTTTTTCGAGATCGCCCGGTTTTAAGCTTCCCGCCTTTTGATGGAGTCTGCTTTTGTCTATCGCGCGAAGTTGATCACATACCGCCACAACGTTCCGCCTGAGACATTCTACTTCAATGACCAGTGGGGGCCTTGGTGTGCCAGACGAAGAGAGGGGAAGTACGAGAACAGTTCTCCTGGCATCGTTAATGGGGGTAGCACCGATGAGAACACAGGGCCTTTGTTTTTTGATCTCTGAGCCTACCGCAGGGTCGAGATTCACCCAGTAGATGTCACCACGCTTCAGGCTCAATGCCGTCTCCTGCAGTAACATCCCACGCCACCATGTCATTGTTTAATGCTTCATCCTTTTCAACTGCCAGGGCGCATTGAAAGAGCGCTTCTTCCCTGCGGCCGACCTCCTGTTCCAGGAGATCCATGACAACCTGACTCCGTTTTCTCGCCGGTATAACTGTTCTCATACGTTTAATAAGGTCATTCGGCAGGGATACGAGTATTTTTTCCATAACAACTCCTTTGTATATCTTATATAGTATATCTAATTTGCGCGCCCGGTGCAACTACTATTTTGAACCAGTGGGTGCGAGCATACAGAAAAAAGCGTTTTTGCCCCAGCCCCAACATTTGTGCCACCAAGTGCGAATGAGTCCTTTTTTACCACACCTCTCCGTTGAGCGCTCCTTCCTGAAATCCACACACACGGCCTTTTCAGTGTCATAGCGGCTTTCATGCGGTAATTAATGATCTGAAATGAACATTTCTTTAATTCACAAGGATATTATGCGATAATGATAATGAAGCACAACATGTGGTGCAAGATATGATCATGCTGGATTACAACAGAGGTGAGGTTTTTGTGTGGAGCAGGCGGAACATAAACCCAATCACAAACGAAAAGAAGGGTAGATGGAGAAGAAGTGTAAATAATGCGCTATGATGATGCCGAAAGAAAGAAAAGGAATAAAACAAACGAATATAGTAAGAATTAACCGCTATTTTAATGTGAAAAATCTGAGCTACGTCTTTTCCGGGAGACCATCATGAGCACCTCACCATCTGCCAACGCCGCCGGAACCAGCATTACATCCACTTTATTGCATACCATGCAATCCTCTCGATCGAACAGACGCATTGCTTGGATCGTGCTGCTGGTTGGTCTGATGATTACCGCCATTGCAGCCTTGTACATGAAATCGAGCGTGGAAAGGATTGCGGAGCGTGATTTCACCTTTCAGTGCAACGAGATTCAAAATAAAATTACAGAAAGACTTGATGACCATGCTCGTATCCTGCAGAGCGGTGCGGCGTTATTTAAGGTATCAGAAATGGTCACGCGCGAAAAATGGCATATTTTTACCCAACACCAGAAGTTTGAGAAACAACTTCCCGGTATTCAGGGCATTGGTTTCTCGCTTCTGGTTCCGCGTGAAGATCTCACCCGACACGTTCAGGAAATACGCCGTGAAGGTTTCCCGGAGTACAAGCTGAAGCCGGATGGTAATCGTGAAGTTTATTCCTCCATCATCTATCTGGAGCCATTTTCCGGTCGCAACCTGCGGGCCTTTGGCTATGACATGTTCTCGGAACCGGTGCGCCGGTCAGCAATGGAACGGGCGCGGGATACGGATATGGCTGCGCTCTCCGGCAAAGTTACTTTGGTTCAGGAAGCCGGCGCCGAAGTTCAGGCAGGCACCCTGATGTATTTTCCGGTCTACCGCAAAGGCATGCCCATCGAAACGGTAGAACAGCGGCGTGCGGCAATCTATGGATGGATCTACAGTCCCTACCGGATGAATGACCTGATGCAGGGAATACTTGGTGCCCGCAATCCGGAGAAAGAAAAACAGCTTTATCTTCAGGTCTTCGATGGTGCGCAGCCTTCTCCTCAAAGTCTGCTCTATGAAAGTCATCCTGCGGGGGCCAAGAAGCTCCGGCCCGAAGAGCGCTTTACCCGACAGATTCCAGTTGATTTCAATGGTCAACACTGGACACTGCGCTTTACACAAACCGGCGGCGGACTCTTCGCGGCAGCTTACATAAGCGTATGGCTCACCATTCTCGGCGGTATGCTCATCACGTTGCTGCTGTCCGCCCTGATCCGTACTCTGCTGAACACCCGTGCCGAAGCGCAGCGTATAGCGGAGAACTTGACTGAGGAGTTGAGGGAGAGTGAGGAAAAATACCGCGTCATTTTCAACAACGAGATATACGCAATCTGTATCTTTGATCTTGAAACGCTCGCACTGCTCGACGTAAATGATGCCTTCTCTCGTTTATACGGTTATGGCCGGGAAGAACTCATTTCCGGGATGACAATCCACGATATTACGGCGGAGCATAAAGTATCCGATGCAGCGACCAGACAGGCCGTCCGTGAGGGTACAATCTTTATTCCTCTGAGGTATCATCGGAAGAAAGATGGCACAGTATTCCCGGTCGAAATTGTTGGCGGCCCTTATTCGTGGATGGGGCGCAAGGTAATGTTTGCCCTTGCACATGATATTACCGAGCGCAAACGAATGGAAGATGCGCTGCTGAATAGCAAACAGCAATACGACAACTTGGTCTCCAACGTCCCTGTGGGTGTTTACATTATGCGCAGTACACCGATTGGGGCCTTCGCATTCGAATACGTTAGCCCTCGGGTGGCGGAAATATTTAATGTGAGCGCTGAAAACTTTCTGGCAGACCCACAAGCCGGATTCCAACCGATACATCCGGATGATCTGGACGCTCTTGTGAAATTAAATCAGGAGCGATTTCGACAACCGCAGCCATTCAATTGGGAAGGACGGGCTATAGTCAATGGAGCGGTTAAGTGGCTCAGCATCGCATCTTCTCCCGAACTGCTGGAAAATGGAGACGTATTGTGGCATGGGGTCATCGCTGACATCACCGAGGACAAGCGGACGGAAGAGGCTTTGCGGGAGAACGAAGCCCGGGCTAAGGCGATGTTTCAGGCCATTCCCGATTTGATGTTCCGTATGGATAGTCAGGGCGTTTTTCTGGACTACAAGGCAGACATCAGCGATCTTTATGCCCAATCCGAGCCAACCCTTGTCGGCAAACGCAACCGAGATATTACCCCGCCCGAATTTGCCGATTTAATTGACCGGAAAATCCGCGCTACATTAGAGACCGGTAGACTGCAAAGCTTTGAATATCAGCTGCCCATTCTGGACCGGGGCATGCGGTACTATGAGGCACGCATGGTTGCCAGTGGTGCAGCCGAAGTGACTGCAATCGTGCGCGACATTACTGAGCACAAACGGACCGAAGAAGAGCTGCTCCGTACTCAAAAGCTGGAATCACTCGGCATCCTCGCTGGCGGCATTGCCCATGACTTCAACAATCTTATGACGGTTGTCCTGGGGAATGTTCAACTGGCGATGATGGGACTACCGTCGAATCATACATCATACCCTCTCCTTCAGGCTGTTTTGCAATCTGCCGAACAGACCAGGGATCTTACCAGCCGTCTCATCACCTTCTCAAAAGGAGGCTTTCCCATTAAGCAGATAAGTGATGTTTCGGGAGTCCTTCAGGAAGTAGTACGGAAGATGGTCAGAAAAACTGGTGTCCGAGCCGCCTTCGACATTGAAAAAGACCTCTGGTCTGCTAAAGTGGATGAAAACCAGATAAGGCAGGTCTTTTATAACCTTACCATGAATGCCGTTGAAGCCATGCCCGAAGGAGGAACCCTCACGATACAGGCACAAAATACAAAAGTACACTCTTCAGACGGTCTCCCGTTAAAGGAAGGATCCCACCTCAGAATAACCTTTGCCGATAACGGTACGGGGATTGCCGAAGAAAACCTTGTCCTTATCTTTGATCCCTATTTTACAACAAAAGGTATGGGTAATCAGAAGGGGATGGGATTGGGCCTGTCAGTCTGTTATTCAGTGCTCAAGAAACACGATGGTCATATTGCTGTCACGTCTCGGCCGGGGGAAGGAACCGCGTTCACCCTCTACCTCCCTGCACTGGCTGAAAAGGCTCATGCGGCGAAGATAGAACGAGTGGCACCACCTTCTTCTTCCCCGAACCGGGTGCTTCTCATGGAAGATGAGATACATGTCCGTGCATTGGAACGGGCCTTCCTGGAACGGCTGGGATATGAGGTGACGGAAACCGGAGATGGCCGGGAAGCCATTGACTGTTACAAAGAGGCCCTTCTCTTGAACAATCCTTTTGACCTGGTGATTCTGGACCTTACGGTTCGTCAGGGTCTGGGCGGGCAGCTGACCATGGAGAGGCTGCTTAAGGAAGATCCATCCGTCAAGGCCATCATTGCCTCGGGCTACGTGGATGAACCGGTGATAGAACACTACAAAGACTACGGCTTCCGGGGGGCTCTGAAGAAACCTTTTAGTTTTGAAGAATTTGGTGAAATGGTAAAGAAGGTTATAGGTACAGAGCCATAGAATATTCCCATTACAGGGGAGACTATTTCAAGTGGTAATGGTTGTTCTCCAACATTTATGAAACTATATTAGTTGTAGGTGTTCTAAATAACAGGTAAATTCCATTTTACCGTTCATAAATACTGCACATTGCGGGTAGAAGTATAGCACTTGTTGCCAGCCAATTTTCAGTGCACGTGGACTCCGGCTGTCTTCCCGAAAGCAGTAAAACGTCAACCTTGAAGAAATTGCTTGATTGCAAACCGTAATAAGCATGATTTACATATAACAAACATTGACGCCACGCCTCATCTTCTGCGGTCTTTATTAACTTGACATATAAACCGACGTTTCCTATAGTTTGCATATGCAGAAACAATGAATATTTCAAATAAAATTGTGGACTAAATTGATGAGAGAATAATTGATGACAAAAAAGGAACTTGAAACCTACCTGTGGGATGCAGCCAATATTCTTCGTGGAATGATTGATGCTGCTGACTTTAAACAATATATTTTCCCTCTGCTGTTTTTTAAGCGTATTAGCGATGTATGGGATGAGGAATATCAAATAGCTCTGAAAGAAAGCGAAAATGACCTCGACTATGCCGAGTTCCGTGAAAACCACCGGTTTCAGATACCAAAGGGTTGCCGTTGGGAAGATGTACGCAAGAAAACCGTTGATGTTGGCGCTGCTTTACAAAACGCATTGAACGGAATTGAAAAAGCCAATTTTGAAATGCTCCATGATGTTTTCGGTGATGCACAGTGGACGAATAAGCGCCGGATGAGCGATGAAAAGATGCTCGACCTTATTGAACATTTCAGCCGGATGGATTTAACTGTCAGCAATGTCCCTCACGACATCATGGGCGAAGGCTACGAATATCTTATAAAGAAATTTGCAGATGACAGCGGCCACACCGCAGCCGAGTTTTACACGAATCGTACCGTTGTAAAACTCATGACAGAGATTACCGACCCACAGCCTGGTGAGAGCATTGATGACCCTACGTGCGGAAGCGGGGGTATTTTGCTCTCAAGTGTTCTGCATGTAAAAGAACAGGGAAAAGAATACCGGACATTAAAACTGTACGGACAGGAACTGAACCTGATGACCTCTGCAATTGCTCGTATCAATATGTTTATGCACAATGTTGATGAATTTTTAATTGTGCAGGGTGATACCCTTGATAACCCGCAGATACTTGAAAATGATGAGCTGAAGCAGTTTGACGTAATCATGGCAAATCCGCCATACAGTGTTAAACGCTGGAATCAGCAAAAGTGGATGAACGACCCTTTTGGCCGCAATATCTGGGGAACACCACCGCAAGGCTGTGCTGATTATGCTTTTCAGCAGCATATAATGAAAAGCCTTAATCCCGTTACCGGCAGAAGCGTGGTTCTCTGGCCGCATGGCGTTTTGTTTAGAGATGCCGAAAGTGGTATACGCAAGAAAATGATTGAGGAAGATTATGTTGATGCGGTGATTGGCTTGGGGAAAAACCTGTTTTACAACAGCAGTATGGAAAGTTGCTTGCTGGTATGCAGAATGAAAAAGCCTCCCGAGAGAAGAGGTAAAATAATTTTCATTGATGCCAAAGAGGAATTGCGGATTGAAAGAACCAATGCCTGGCTGGAACCTCAACACATTAAAAAGATTGCCGGTGCCTACTGGAAATTTGAAGATGCCGAAGGCTTTGCAAAAGTGGTGAGCAATAAGGACGTGCTGGAAAACAACGGCAATTTAAGCGTTCAATTGTATGTGAAGAAGGCGGAAATTGCGAACGAGCACGATACCAAAGATTTGATTGCGAAAGTCAAGAAAGGGCAAATGCAAATCAATGCTTCACTGGATGAGCTTTTCCTGAAACTGAAAGATATCGGGATAGAAGTATGAATGAAAAGTTGACGACCAACAACCTCTATTCAAAAATTGCCGAACTCTTAAAGGCTGCAAAGCAGACGGTTGCGCGTGCTGTAAATCAAACCATGGTCTACACTTATTTTGAAATTGGCAGGATGATTGTTGAAGACGAACAACAAGGAAAACAACGGGCTGCATATGGCAAGCAGGTATTGAAAGAGCTTTCAATGCGGCTTACAATAGATTTTGGCAAGGGATTTTCAGTTGAAAACCTTGATAGGATGCGTTTTTTCTATCAAGTATACTCTAAATCAATTTCGTCAACAGCGTTGACGAAATTTGGTGAAGGCGATATGCCCTCAGCATCTTTGCAGAAATCAGAGGGGTCAGCCGAACCGCAAACACCCCATTTTCGATTATCATGGTCGCACTACCTCAAACTTATGCGGATTGAGAACCCTGATGAACGTAACTTCTACGAAATAGAATGTACTGCTAATAACTGGAGCTTGAAAGAACTGCAACGGCAATTTGACAGCGCATTGTATGAACGCCTGGCCTTGAGCAGGGACAAAGAAGGCATTAAGCAATTGGCGCAAAAGGGACATCTTATTGAAAACCCTTCTGATGCAATAAAAGATCCTTATATTTTAGAATTTCTTGGATTGCCCGAACATCACCATTATTCCGAAACTGTTTTAGAACAGGAAATATTCAATAAGTTAGAGCATTTTCTGCTTGAACTCGGTAAGGGCTTTACTTTTGTCGGCAGGCAGGTTCGTTTTACTTTTGATGAAAAACATTTTCGTGTTGATCTTGTGTTTTATAACAGACTTTTAAAATGCTTTGTTCTGATTGATTTGAAAATCGGCGAGATTACTCATCAGGACCTTGGGCAAATGCAGATGTATGTTAATTATTATGACCGTTTTGTAAGGCTGCCCGATGAAAACAAAACCATCGGCATTATCCTGTGCAAAGACAAAAGCCAGACATTAGTAGAAATAACCCTTCCGGAAGATAATGACCAGATATTCGCCAGCCGCTACCAAACCATATTGCCGGATAAGCAAGCATTTATTGAGCTTTTGAATGAAGGTGAAGCATGAAGTTGAGGAAAGAGGAATGGAAAGAAGTTAAGATTGAACAAATTTGTGAGTTTGTAAGAGGACCATTTGGCGGCTCCTTAAAAAAAGAAATATTTGTAAAAGAAGGTTATGCTATTTACGAACAACAGCATGCGATTAATAATCAGTTTAATACTTTTCGATATTTCATTGATGAAAATAAATTCAATGAAATGAAAAGATTCCAAGTTTTAGAAGGCGATATTATCATGAGTTGTTCAGGGACTTTTGGTAAGATTGCTATTATTCCAAAAAATACAAGAAATGGAATTATTAATCAGGCGTTACTTAAACTCCGCTGTAAAAATGAACTTAATAATTCCTTTTTCCAAATTTGGCTTAATAGCCAAAGCTTTCAAAAAGAGGTTAATTCAAGTGTTCAAGGAACTGCGATAAAAAACATTGCATCAATTGCATTTTATAAACAAATTCAAATCCAGCTCCCGCCTCTCGAAGAGCAAAAACAAATCGCCGCCCTTTTTCAATCCATAGAAACCGCTATTGAGCAGGTGGAGGGACAGGAGAAGAAGTTAAACACGTTGCAAAAAACATTAAGTAATGGCTTGGTAAGCAAATCACCTGTTTGGGGGAATTTACTTTCAGATAAAAACTGTAATCTCTGCACGTTTGAGGATATAACTGATTGTATAGAAGAGCACGATAAGAAGCCATTGAAAAGTGGAATTACCCGCTTTGTTGGCTTAGAATTTATTGAAGCAGAAAACTTCAATTTGCAAGGTTTTGGGGATATCGAAAAAGGCACAACCTTCACAAAGCGCTTCTCAAAAGGCGATGTATTATTTGGCAAACGCAGAGCCTATTTAAAGAAAGTTGCAGTTGCCGACTTTGATGGTATTTGTTCCAGTGACATTTTGGTTTTTAGAGCAAATAAAACAAAGATGTTGCCTGAATTATTGCCTTACTATGTTTCCTCGGAAACCTTCATAAATCATGCGGTCAGCACATCGGCAGGTTCTCTTTCACCAAGAACAAAATGGAACGATTTATCAGTCTTGGAAGTATCCATCCCCGACTTAAAAGCCCAAGAAAAGATTGTGGAAGTATTCCAGCAGTTACAACTAACACTGGATCAACTCAAACAGCAAAAAACAACTCTCAAAAACCTGAAACAAAAACTACTAAGCGAGATTTTAGGATGAGTACATTTAGCGAACTTAACAGCGTAGAATATTTCATTATCCGCCAGCTTACCGGCATTAACCTGAATCAGGTTCAGCATGGTATGGTAAAGGAAGACATTGTACCTTATAGCGAGAAGGCACAATGGAAATATGTCCAACCTGAATTGCTTTCAAGGGAAATTACCGATGTTTTTCTGGAAAAGGAATTAAAGGAATCCCTGATCCGCCTCAATCCCGCAATAAAATCAAACCCTGAACGGGCCGAGGAAGTAATTCACAAACTTCGGGCTATTCTCATTGCTGTTGGCAATGTTGGCCTTGTACGGGCTAATGAAGAATTTGCTAAATGGTTACGGGAAGAAATCTCCATGCCTTTTGGCAAAAATAATGCACATGTAAATATTCGGCTGATAGACTTTGAACAAATAGACAACAACTCTTTTTTGCTTACCAACCAATTTAAAATCAGAACCAGAGAAACAAAAATCCCCGACATTGTAATGTTTGTTAATGGTATTCCGCTTGTTGTCGGTGAAACCAAAACACCGGTTCGACCGGCAATTAGCTGGTTGGATGGCGCACATGATATCCATGTCATTTATGAAAATGCGGTGCCTCAGCTTTTTGTACCAAACGTGCTCTCTTTTGCGACAGAGGGTAAAGAACTTTTTATTGGCGGAGTAAGAACACCGTTAGAATTATGGTCTCCCTGGCGGCTTGAGGATGAAAAAGATGAGATACATCATTTTGCCGGATTGCAGGATGTAGCCAAACAGATAACTCATTTGCTAAAACCTTCTACCTTGCTGGATATATTACAATACTTCACCATTTACGCCACAAACAGCAAAAAGAAAAAAATAAAAGTCGTCTGTCGTTATCAGCACTACGAAGGCGCCAATACCATTGTTGAACGAGTTAAAGAAGGTAAAATAAAGAAAGGTTTAATCTGGCATTTTCAAGGTTCCGGCAAATCATTGTTGATGCTGTTTGCCGCTCAAAAAATGCGAAAACAACAGGAGCTTGGAAATCCCACTGTTATTATAGTGGTTGACAGAGTTGACCTCGACACGCAAATTACTGCAACTTTTAACACTGCCGAAGTTCCGAATATGGTAACAACCGACAATATTAAAGAACTGCATGACCTGTTGGAAAAAGATACCAGAAAAATCATCATCACCATGATTCATAAATTTAAAGATGCGTATCCTGATATGAACAAGCGGGAAAATCTCATAGTGATGGTCGATGAGGCTCACAGAACGCAAGAAGGGGACCTTGGCCGCAAAATGAGAAACGCATTACCCAACGCCTTTCTTTTTGGGTTAACCGGAACGCCAATCAATAGAGCCGACAAAAATACTTTCTGGGCATTTGGAGCGGAAGAGGATAAGAACGGCTACCTGAGCCGATATACTTTTCAAGATAGTATTCGTGACAACGCCACACTCCCTTTGCATTTTGAACCACGCTTGCCCGATTACCATATTGATAAAGAGAGCCTCGATATCGCTTTTAAAGAAATGGCAAACGACCTGAGCGAAGAAGACCAGAACAAACTCAGCCAAAAAGCCGCACAGATGGCTGTTTTTTTGAAGGCTCCGGAACGAGTGAAGACCATAGTTCAGGATATAGTGGAGCATTTTCAAAAGCATGTGGAGCCGGAAGGTTTTAAAGCAATGATTGTAACCCCTGACCGCTATGCCTGCGTCCAGTACAAAGAGGAACTGGACAAATTACTTTCCCCTGAATCCAGTATCGTTGTTATGAGCACTTCCGCCAATGATGATTTTGAGTTCAAGCAAAAGTTCGCAATGGACAGAAACCAGCAGGAAAAAGTAATTGAAAAATATAATAATTCAGATTCTCCGCTTAATTTCCTTATTGTCACTGCGAAACTACTAACAGGTTTTGATTCGCCCATTTTGCAAACGATATATCTGGATAAATCACTTAAAGACCATACGCTGCTGCAAGCAATTTGCCGAACAAACAGACTCTTTCCAAATAAAACATTTGGACGAATAGTTGATTATTTTGGTGTTTTTGATGATACTGCGAGCGCCCTGGCATTCGATGAAGAATCGTTAAAAAAGGTCATCAGTAATCTTCAGGAACTAAGAAACAAACTACCCGAACAAATGACGCTTTGCTTATCTCATTTTGCGGGTTTAGATAGAACCATTGAGGGTTTTGAAGGCTTGCAAGCTGCACAGGATTGTATTAGTTCAAACGAAAAAAAAGACGCTTTCGCAAAAGATTTTAGTTTATTATCAAGACTGTGGGAAGCACTTTCTCCAGATGACGTATTAAAAAATTATCAAAAGGATTACAAATGGCTTTCACAGGTTTACACCTCGGTTAAACCAGGTCCCGATGATAACGGAAGATTATTATGGCACGCTTTAGGCGCACAAACTACGGCACTTATCCATGAGCATATCCATGTTGACGGCATTACCCACGATATGGAAGAAATGGTTTTAGATGCCGATGTAATCGACAACTTAATGAATAATAAAGACCCGAAAGATGCAGATAGAATTATTAAAATATTATCAGGTAGGCTGGGTATAAATAAAGGCAACCCAATTTTCAAAAAGTTAAGTGAACGACTTGAAGCATTGAGAGACAAGGCCGAAAAAGGTTTAATCAACAGCATTGAATTTATTAAACAACTTTGCGAAATTGCAAAAGAAACTTTGCAGGCTGAAAAACAAAAAGATAGCGGCGAAAAGCAAAAATCAGCAAAAGCGGCATTAACGGAATTATTCCTTGAACTTAAAACAGATAAAACACCGGCCATAGTTGAAAGAATAGTAAACGACATTGATGAGATTGTTCGTTTAGTCCGCTTTGACGGTTGGCAAAATACTATACCCGGTGAAAGAGAAGTTCAAAGAGCATTACGCAAAACATTGTTGAAATATCAATTACACAAAGAAGAAGAACTGTTTAATAAATCGTACGAGTATATTAAGGAATATTACTGAGTCAAACTCAACATCCTTTCGAATGGTAATCCTCACCCCATAATGAGCTATGGAGGGAAAGCATACTTAACTAACTGATCTTACAGAACAAAACATACTTTGTTACGTATAGGGCGATCAAAGCTGCTACACATTAAACTTCTGCCGGATTGCAGAAACAATACTCATGAGATATGTTTATAAGATCAATGTTTGCTTTGGGGGCGATTATTGATTCGATTGCCCGGTTTTGCTGCCTCCGCCATGTTATTGTTCCTGCCCCCGCATAAATGTCAGCACGGTTTTAATATCATAGCGGTTCGTTTTTTCGCCACCATTTCTTGTTTTACGCATGGAATGTTTGTCGGTTGAGAGATTCTGTTTATGCCCCAGTGATTAAGGCAACTCATGTGCATGTTAACTTCATTCATCCCTGGCAACGAATGTCCACGGTGTTGCCGTTTCTCTCTCTCCTTTCACTGTGATTTTTCTCTCTCTATACTCTATAGAGTATATAAGGGGTATAGGGGGGTCTTAGAGTGTGGCATGGAATACATTGGAATCATTACATAAATGGCCATTTTCCGAACCCTTGAAATCCACATGCTGTGGAATAATCTTCCACATGCTGTGGAATATTGTTTTTACACTATATCATCAATGATTCCACCTTAGTACCCTCTAAAAAGTGATCATTAATAAATATTGTCCGGGGTTTTTACCGAGCGTGTCTCTGGATATGAATCAGCTTGTAGCTATCTTTCCTAATCTCATAACCTTGGACAACGTTAGCATTTTTAAGTTCATCAAGCGCCTTTATGAGGCTCCTTTTGGCAACATCTCTCCTGTGTGCCCTCAGGACGATGCGTTCCATAAGTATATCTTCTGAAAAAAGACTCCCGGAATTACATGATAGGAAGGAATAGAGGTTCTTTGCCGTCCGTGAGAGACTTACATAGAGCGACAAGTTGAGCCTCCATGAGTTCTTCAGACACGCCACGTAGAATTGGTAGTTCCAGGTAACGGATATCCACCCTGTACGCATATCGTACACAACCTCATGTATGAGTCCCGTGATCAGCACCGTCTGCGTGACACGGGATATGGAGGTAACAGTCAAACTCCTCATTCTTTTCAGCGAATTAAGGATAAACTGGTCGTTATGACACCTCGTCATCTTTCTGATCTCGTGGATGTGGACGGATGATATAATGAGGGAATCTGAGAGTTTTTTGACCTTTTGGTGCTGGGAGAGGTACAGCAGTACATAGAGTTTCTCAAGATCGTCCGGAGTTATGTATTCCACGCACTCGTAAATGATCGTTCCCCTCTTCGTATGGTGGGTGATCCGCATCGCCCCCCGGCCCCGCTTGGGACAGGCGGGAGGGTATTTCACAATCTTGGCGTAAAGGGAAACCAGCCGGTGTTTAGGCATGTTGCCGTGGTCTTCCTTTCCGTCTTTTCTCTGCCGTCTGATCGGCCCCGAATCGCTGATCGAGCACCCTCATGATATCAAGGATAATATATTGAACAATCTTATTTTCCACGTTCATGTCGTACACCTTCACACCGTCTTCATAGATGATTATTGACATATGTTTTTCCATTTCCGCGGCCTCCCCTGTTTCTTCATGCTGACCGGTGCAATATCCTCGCAGACGGTGAAGAACCCGTTGCGGAATGCAAGTGTCGTTTGCATTTTATCGGGAGAGTAATTGTTCTTCACAGTTATGAGCGTTTTATCTGCAAGCATGAGATGGACCCGGGAATTCTCTACCCATGCAGAACTCCCCCTTGCCCATGAGCGGTGGTCACCCTCGCCATTGACACCGTTCTTGGTGTGGTGGTGTACGATCAGTAAGGATGGAGCGAGCATCTTCGTAAAACGGTAAAACTGGGCGGCATACTCGCTTCTGTTCTCCTCGGCAATGAAAGAAACGAGGGGATCGATAATGACAAGATCGGGCCTCCAGTCTTTACAGTGGCTGCGAATCTCACCAAAGACACTTGTTGTCTTGAAGGATTGGGCATCAAGGAGGACTGAGGGACAGTCCGTAAGATGAATGCATTTAAAATAAGCAAAGCGGGAGGACGGATCTTCGGTAATTCCGTGCATAGTCATCAGTGAGGTCATGGTGTCTCTTGCCCTTTTTCGAAATACCTGAACCGGGTCTTCTCCATTCAGGTAGAGCACTCGTGAATGGACCATCTTCCTTTCGAGGAACGGGACATTCATAGACAGGGACAGACCGAGCTGGAGCGCGAAATAGCTCTTACCCGATCCCCCCGGTGCGGTAAGGAGGGTGACTCCCCCCTCGTGGATAATGCCCTCGATCAGCCACATCGCGTCTTCGATCCCGTTGGCCGCGAGGATATCTGCAATGGTATCAATTTTCACGGGAACGCCCCCTTTGTATTCTGTCGGTGCCTCTCCTGGACATAGCTAACCGCTTTTCCGACTGTCTTTTTTGCATATGACTCCACATTGTCTTTGTCTGTTTTTCTCTTCTCGATCAGGTAGTCGATGCACTGGCCCGGGGTTTTCTGTCTTTTGGCGAGACGGTAGATGATCTCTGCCATGTCCTCCTCTGACCTGCTTTTGTAAGAACCGGAATAAACATGGGATTCCGGCACCCCGTTTTGCACGTGGAAGCAAGAGGGGTTGTACCGCAGCGAAGGATTGAATTTTACGAGCCCGACAAAGGAATTCCTCTTATGATTCTTGAAATTAGCCACCCGCAGTATACGGGAGATATCGTGGACGTAATCGATCCGTCGGGCTGGGTATGCCATCTGGAACTTATTGCGTATAAGCCTGTTGAGAGCCTCTGTCTCTCTTATGCTCATGACCTCGGAGAGTAGCCAGTAGAAATGGTGTTTTCCCGGGCTGCTCCGGACGATTATCGATGGTTCGGGGAGGTTAACCGCATTTAGGTCGACAGGGAAGTCAAGCTCGCACCAGAGGGTGTCCTGTGTGTCCTCGTAGCCTTCTTTCCTTCTGTTTCTTGAACCGTGCTTCAGCCTGCCTGTCGTGGTATATACGTTATACCCTTTGGAGTTCATGAAACGAAAATACGGTCTGTACTTTTCGTATTCGCCGGCGGCAAATATCCGGGTAATACATTCCCCGGTAAGTTCATGGATAAGGACGCAGGCGATTCTGTCCTTACCTGAGAAGCGGGTCATAAAGATGCAATCATCATCCATATCCGTATATTACTTCTTTCCGGAAGGATGGTTGCTCAAATGTTTTTGGAAACTGCTGAATGTTGTCTGTGTATGTTTGGCTTATTTTGTTTTTTCAGTTCGACGATGGAATAATAACGGATGATTTTGAGGAGGTCATTTGAGTCTGGACGATAAGAAAATGGAGAAAGGCAATGATGGATGCCATCCTGGTCCTCACCGTCGAAATATTCATGCCCCGGTCCTGCTCATGCTCAATAAAGGCTTCGAGGTCAGAACGTTCGATCTCCTTAAGATCACTTTTACCCGACTTTCCATAAAAGTCGAGGAAGGACAATACTGAAGTGAAAGAACTGTTGATTGTCCGAGCCTTGTGGTTTATGCGCCACTTGTGGCGCATGTAGTTCTCAAAATGCTCTTTCCCGGGGACCTCCAGATGGGAGAGCTTCTCAAAGATCCTGTCGATATGGGTCTGTGGATTACATTGGTCGCGTACGCCTCGAAATTACCGCTTGGTCTACTGAAACTCTGTTTTGTCTGGGTCATTTCTCCTCCTTTTCTTTTGAGAAAAGCAGAATAAATAATGACCCTTAGACGTTCTATTGGTCAGTAAAGAAATTGTGTTACGTATAGGTAGGTGCAGTTGTTACGTATAGTTGTTGTAAATACACACAGAGGGCTTTACCCACGCAGGAATGTCGGTAAAAACAATAGCCCTATGTTGCTATTTGCCGTAGGCGGTTATGCGAGTTCTGAGAGAGAAAGCACCGCCTATTTCTAAGCAGGGGGGTGCTTGATGATGTTGCCGTTTATTTTCTAACAAATTTGTGCCTAAAATTGTGCCCACTGTGCCTCTGATACCTCAAATAATCCAACGCAATCCAAAGATGAAAATAGGCATATTCTCTTAATATCCTTGACAATAGCCGTTTTGCGTGCTTTAATGGTTTCGACTCAAAATCCGGTGAGGGCAACCTCATGCGGGTTCGATTCCCGCCTTCGGCACCATAAAATCAGCAGTCAGCAATCAGCTTTTTGGCATAATACCAACATCAATCCAAAGGGCTTTTTTTCATAATGCCTCACCATAACACTAATCCGTTGCCAATAGCAGAAAGACAGGGCAAGTATAAGGTCTATGTTCCCCGGGACGCCATATCGTTTTTCTCGGGGAACATAAATTAAAATAGGAGAGACAAAATATATAATTATGTTGTATAATATATCAGGCTGGTTCCGGCAATTCCCCCCCCTGTAAAGAAATGCCGCCCAGCTCGCCACGGTACGTTATACGTATCGTGGCTCCTTTTTTTCACAAAAATATTTTAAATTTTTACTAAATTGCTCTTGTATCCAGTATGCAAATAATATATTGTATAAAAAGGCTTTATAAACAATAACCTATATAGGGGGCGTACATGACAAAAGCAGAACTTATCGGGAAGGTTGCAGCAGATGCAAAAATTTCAAAAGCAGCAGCAGCAAAGGCTTTAGGCTCATTTATTGATGCTGTCAAATCATCGCTCAAGAAAGGTGAAAAGGTAACACTTATCGGTTTCGGTAGCTTCTCTGTATCTCAAAGAAAGGCAAGGAAAGGGAGAAATCCACAGACAGGAAAGGCTATCAAGATACCGGCAAAAAAGGTACCAAAATTTGCAGCAGGAAAGGCCTTTAAGGAAGCAGTAAAGAAATAGTTTATTTTTGAAGGGTCCGGTATCAGGCTGGGCCCTTTCATACCCCCTCCATAATAATAATTTTTTGAATTTACCTTTTTCGTCATTTGAAGTATGTTTGTAATCTGGAAATTGGTTATTATAGATATGGAGGCATAAAAAATGTGGAACTGGAAACACCTTTTTGAAGATAAGGAACTGGTCTGTTATTGTGATATTGATAATATAACCGACCCGAATGCCGATGAAGACAGCATCTATGTATCGGCAGACTGCTATTATGTGATACCGAAAAGGACTGCAGCGTGGATGATGTTTTTTATCAAAAACGAAGGCACTATTAACCGCTACAGAGAGCAAAGAAAGAGCATGGGTCTCTCCATAGAGGGCTACGAAAACTTCAATAATGTCATCTGTCTTGTGGAGCTGGATTCGGAAAATTATCTGTACAGGGTTATCCCTGCAGGAGATTACGATAGAGATGGAAATGAACTGTGTGCATCAACAATAATCGGAAAGAAATCCTTCCTAAAAGGGATGAAAGGGGAATGGGCACTTATACAGAAAGGAAAAACCCATAAATCTATCTTTGCCCTCTTCCGTTTTGTATACGGGCCGGGCAAAGAAGCAACCGGCATATAGTGTTTTGTGGAGCAGAAAACGCCGCATATCGATTGTCGTACATGTCAGCATTTCTATGTAACGTGGGATAAAAGGTTCCCGAAGGGCTGTAAGGCCATGGGATTCAAATGCCGTGAGATGCCTTCTCTTGCAGTCTTTAAATCTTCCGGTGTTCAATGTCTCTACTATGAAGTGAAAGAAACAAAAAGCAGCGACCTCGCTAATCATTCCTGATGAGGTCTTTGATAGCAATAAACAATGGGATGCAAAGGCCGAGAGCCCCCCCTCCGATAAAAAATAATTTCTGATAAAAACGCACGTTAGAGATCGGCGATACATCGAGCCGTAAAAGCACAACATTAAGGTAATACGCAAAAAGGGGGAAAATAAAAAACCCTATAACGAGCACGATCGATAAGGATATTAGACTGCATTTGGCAAACCTGAAAAAACTCTGCATGCATTGTTTCAGATAATACAAATTTTCGAATTTTGACTCCACATGTTTTAATTCATCAGATAGTTCGTCACACACCGATTCGTACTCATCGAACCTTTCGTGTGAGATTGACTTCATGGCCTCCAACACTCTATCAAACTTTTCTGAAATAATCTGCAATTGATTCCGGTAAGACCCTGCCAGCCTCTGATATGTATATGTATCAACGAATTCAAGGTCTTTTTTGACGCGAATATCAAGGAGATGGACCGATGCAGTAAGCGCCTTTTTCCTTTCTTTAAAAAGATCTCTGCACTTTGAGGTAATGAGACTGCAATAATCTGCGGCATCTAAATAGCCAAAATAACTGTTCAGGGCAAGCGTATTTTTAACTTTTAGAAATAGTGACTGAATTTCTGCAACTGACTGTTTATCGTGCATTTCCTTCGACCCTGCATATTCATTTTCAGCTACCGGTAAAAGAGATGTGGCATCTTCCTTCGCCCTCCTGAACAAGATGATCATTTGGGGTATGATAAAGTCGCTGTAGGGTATAAGCTCCGGGTCCATATAGGCATACATAAAATATTCCCTGTTATTTTGGATGAGTTTTATGAGCCGTTGAATTGCCAGAGTTTCTTCCCGTTGCTGAAACTTAATGATAATATCCATGTATACAGCATCAATACAATGCGGATTTTTTAAAAGTATATCGCCTATCATTTTTGATGCATCACGGGGTTTGTTATTCAGAACATAAAGACGGGCAATAAGAAGCTGTATAAAGGTTTTGTGTACACCCATTTTTACATGGGAGAGGGCTGTATCAAAATAGCTCTCTGCACGAACAAAATCGCTCTTTTCGATACAGAAATACCCCAGAATACAATATACCCTGAAATCATCCGGCTTGTTTTCAAGTACCTTCCTGAGGGTGGATTCTGCCTTATCGAGATCGGATATGCGCAAAGAGTCCTGTGCAAGCCATACCAACCCTCCTTGCGTCTCGCTTTTATCCTCCCGGACAACAAGCCAGTCTTCGCCGGTGGCATTCCATATGGCCCTGAAAAAACGGAGTTGATACACCCTCGTTAGCTCATAAAAACTATAATACGGGAGTTTTATCGATGTATCCGGATTCTTCTCTTCGTCCTCTTTCACTGCATCGGGGTTGGCCTCTTCTGAGAGAAACAGTTTTAAAAAGAGTTCATTTATAACTTTCAAAGAGAGATACCCCAATCTGTTAAGAGCATGGGTAATATCGGGCAAGTTTTTCGAGGGGCAATCCGTGCACATGTGCTTTCTGCTCCCGCAGTAATAACAAGGGTCATAAGGACCCCGCACAAGTGCATTCCCGTAAGGGAACATTTCTATTTCAGCCTTTTTCTCTTCCCCTGGAGAGACCACCCTATAGAATATCCTCCCGCCGATCCCTTCAGAGACCTGAACAATAGGAACATTTTCAAAGTTTTTTATTATGTGATAAGCATCTTCTGAAAAGTTGATGTCTCCGGGTATTATCTCTTCCTGGTTAGCGTGGTAGCCATTCGATATAAGGTCATCTTCTGAAAAGTCGTAACTCACATCAATAACGATTTGAACGGGGAAAGGGGTCTGCTGTCCAGCTTCTTCCAGTTTGTCTGATATGAAATCCCTGATACCTGCCGCCACGCCATTGGCTGATCCAGCTTCTGTGAAAAACATCATGATAGATTTATCCGGAAATACCTTTTTTTTTTTTTTTTTCCCTTCCCACAATGCATTCTCTGCCATGGTAAAATCTTCCCAGATTGTATTAAATTTACTATCACCCAATACCGTTACAGGACGGGCATAGAGCATAATACTGGTTGCAGGATTCAATTCAACCGCTTCGTCCCAGAAAACCCTGTAGACAATAAGACCGTCCGGGATATTTTTTCTGTCCCAGTTGGGTAATAAATCGAAATGGACAAGAGGCACATCTTTAACAAGATCGTAGACCTCGTGGGATATATAAACTTGATCGCCACGGGCAAGGCTTGTTAGTTTTGATGCCACGTTGACCACGTCCCCATATATATCTTCTTTCTCAACAATAACACTCCCATAATGAATACCGACCCTCACATGCATCTGACCGGCAGTGTCACCCTTTCCGTTCTCCATCTGATATCTTTGCTGCATTTTAATGGCTGCCTTAAACGCCTCTGCGGGATAGAGGAAATAGGCCATGATAGAATCGCCAATGAGTTTTATGACCTTCCCGCCATGCCCGGCAATGACTGATGAGGCGATATCGTGATGGCTGCGAAGCATATCTCTCCCGAGCTTATCCCCATGGGCCTTGAAATAGTCTGTGGAACCGACAATATCCGTAAAGAGAACGGCAATTTTTACCATCGGGTCCTCAGGGCAGTGCTGTACGAGGGACTGGAGATCTGTTTTGAAGTGTTTTTCCGGTGGGTATGCGTAAGTATTCATGGATGCATACATCTGTTATCGCATAATTCTACTTTTTCTTTAATGCAAGGAAGGGTGAGCGTTCAGGCCCACCCCTTGCGGATTTAGTCTTGATAGCTTAATCGGCTAAGCGAGACAAATATCTATCGCTTCATCCATCTTTTCGATGAATGTAAACTGCATATTTTCCTTGATACTTTCCGGCACCTCTTCAAGGTCTTTTTCGTTCAGTTTAGGCAGGACAACATTCCTTATACCTGCCCTCCTTGCTGCCAGCACCTTCTGCTTTATTCCTCCTACAGGCAATACAAGCCCTCTGAGGGTTATCTCTCCTGTCATTGCAACGTCATTCCTCACAAGCTTGTCCGTAAGTAAGGAAACAAGCGATACAAGCATCGTTACACCTGCAGATGGCCCATCCTTTGGTATTCCGCCCTGCGGGACATGGATATGGATATCATTTTTCTCAAAGAAATCTTCAGCAATCTCATAATCTGCCGCCTTGCTCCGTATATAGCTCAGGGCAGCCTGGGCCGACTCCTTCATCACATCTCCGAGCTGACCGGTAAGGGACAGAGCGCCCTTACCCCTCATCTTTGTGGACTCGATAAAGAGAATATCGCCACCCGTCGGTGTCCATGCAAGCCCGGTAGCAACTCCGGAATATTTTGTCCTCTCGGCAACTTCTGAGAAAACTTTTATAGGTCCGAGGTATCCGTGGATGCTGCCTGCTGTAACTACCTTCTTTTCAGTATCCCCTTCTGCCACATTTTTTGCAACAGCCCGGCATATTGCGGCAATCTCCCTTTCCAGGTTTCTTACCCCTGATTCTCTTGTGTATGAACGGATAATGATCTTAATGGCTTCATCCGCAAACTCGATCCAATCTTCGTTCAAACCATGTTCTTTTATCTCCTTCGGGATCAGGAACTGCCTTGATATCATAAGCTTTTCCTCTTCGGTATAGCCAGGCAGCTCAAGGACCTCCATCCTGTCCTTCAGGGCAGGGGGTATCGGGTCAAGCTGGTTCGCCGTTGCGATAAACATCACCTTGGACAGGTCAAAAGGCACTTCAAGGTAATGGTCGCTGAAAGAAAAGTTCTGTTCCGGGTCTAATACCTCAAGTAAGGCGCTCGAAGGATCACCTCTGAAATCCATTCCAATCTTATCTACCTCGTCAAGCATGAACACCGGGTTATTTGAGCCTGTCTTTTTAATACCCTGTATAATCCTCCCAGGCAATGCCCCGACATAGGTTCTTCTGTGTCCCCTGATCTCCGCCTCATCCCTTATGCCGCCCAGGGATATCCTCATGAACTTCCTGCCAAGAGCCCGGGCGATGGACTTGCCAAGGGATGTTTTACCAACCCCCGGCGGCCCGACAAAACAGAGGATGGGGCCCTTCATGTCCGATTTCAATTTTCTCACAGCAAGGTATTCAAGGATCCTTTTTTTTACCTTTTCGAGGTCATAATGGTCTTCATTAAGGATGATATTAGCGGCTTCAATGTCGAGATTGTCTTCAGTATTTATTGACCATGGCACTTCCGTGAGCCAATCAAGGTATGTCCGTGAAACAGTATATTCTGCTGACATGGTACTCATTTTGGAGAGCCTGTCGAGCTCTTTTTCTGCAACCTTCCTGGCTTCGGGCGGCATGTTTGCTTCTGTGATCTTCTTCCTCAACTCATCTATCTCTGTAAATTTGTCGTCTGTTTCGCCAAGTTCCTTCTGGATAGCCTTCAGCTGCTCTCTCAGATAGTACTCCCTCTGGGTCTTGTCGATACCTTCTTTCACATTGGTCTGTATCCTGCTGCTTAATTCAAGGGTTTCTACTTCCCTGTTCAGAAAAATAGTGATCTTCTTAAGTCTCTCTTTCAAATCAATCTTTTCAAGTATCTCTTGTTTCTCCACTACACTGATGTTGATGGTCGATGCAATGAGGTCTGCCAGATTTCCGGGGTGCTCCACTTTTGTTGCAATATGAGATAGCTCAGATGAGAGATATGGCGCCATTTCTACAGCCTTTTTATAGAGGTTTTTCAGATTGAGATACATGGCATCCACCTCTATATCCTTCTGATAATCTTCAAAAATAGGAAGGATTTTCGCCCTCAGATGGGGTTCTCTCTGGCTGAACTCGATAAGTTTAAACCTGGACAGGCCCTGTACCACGATCCGTTGGCTCCCGTCAACCATTTTTACCATCTTCATAATGGTTGCAATAGTGCCAACGGTGTGAAGGTCTTCAATGCCCGGTTCCTCTATATCGGGATTTTTCTGGGTTATGATCCCGATCATTTTATCCCCGTTCATAACATCATCAATAAGCCTTATTGAGCGCTCTCTGCCAACGATGAGTGGCATAACAAGGTCGGGGAATGCAACGGTCCCGCGGAGCGACAGAATGGGCAGCTCCGCAGGATAAAATATTCTGTCTTTAATACTTTTGTCGTTTCTAAAACCAATTACCATTAAGCGCCCCCTATTTCTTCACATCCTCAAATTCAGCATCTACAACGTCATCATCACCTTTACGGCCTCCCTGTTGTGCCCCCTGCTCTCCGGCACCCTGTCCGTCAGGCCCTCTTGGACCCGTTTCGGCAGTCTTCTTATACAAGGTCTCCGCAAGCTTGTGTGAAGCCTTCGTGAGGTCATCAATTGCCCGCTTCATCCTATCCGGATCACCGCTCTTTAATGCATCCCTACCGGAGGACAACGCATCTTCCAGGGTTTTAGCGTCATCGCCCGGCAGTTTATCCCTGTTTTCATTTAATGTCTTTTCTGTCGAGTAAATAAGGTTATCGAGCTGGTTTTTCGTCTCAATTTCCTGCTTTCTCTTTCTATCCTCTTCGGCATGCAATTCAGCATCCTTCACCAAATTTTTTATTTCTTCCTCATTGAGGCCTGTTGATGCGGTAATCCTGATATTCTGTTCCTTTCCGGTAGCCATATCTTTTGCCATGACATGGAGTATGCCGTTGGCGTCTATATCAAATGTCACCTCTATCTGTGGAATTCCCCTCGGCGCCGCCGGAAGACCAACGAGCTGGAATCTTCCCAGTGTCCTGTTGTCTCTGGCTAATTCCCTCTCGCCCTGCAAAATATGGATTTCAACGGTTGTCTGACTGTCTTCAGCGGTGGTGAATATCTGGCTCTTCTTTGTGGGTATTGTGGTATTCCTCTCAATAACCTTTGTCATTACACCACCTAAAGTCTCGATACCAAGCGAGAGAGGGGTCACATCGAGAAGCAGCACATCTTTCACCTCACCAGCTAAAACACCGGCCTGTACCGCTGCACCGAGCGCCACAACCTCGTCGGGGTTTACGCCCCTGTGGGGTTCTCTTCCAAAGAAGCTTTTCACAATTTCCTGAACCTTCGGTATCCTCGTAGAACCACCCACAAGAACAACTTCATCTATCTTGTCCTTGCTCAGTTTTGCATCCTCAAGTGCCCTTTTGCATGGTCCGATGGTTTTCTGGATAATATCATCAGCAAGCTGCTCAAGCTCTGCCCTTCTCAGCTTCATGTTGAGGTGCTTCGGACCCGCACTGTCGGCAGTGATAAAGGGAAGATTTATCTCTGTTTCAATTGCCGTGGAAAGCTCAATCTTTGCCCTTTCCCCTGCTTCCCTAAGTCTCTGCAACGCCATCCGGTCTTTTGAGAGGTCTATGCCCTGATCTTTCTTAAACTCAGAGACAATCCATTCAATAACCTTCTGGTCAATATCGTCACCACCAAGGTGGGTATCGCCATTTGTTGATTTTACTTCAACAACATTATCACCCACTTCGAGGATTGAAACATCGAAAGTGCCGCCACCAAAGTCATAAACCGCTATGGTCTCATCCTTCTTCTTGTCAAGTCCGTAAGCAAGGGCAGATGCCGTGGGCTCATTGATAATACGGAGAACATTGAGACCCGCTATCCTTCCGGCATCTTTTGTAGCCTGCCTCTGAGAGTCGTTGAAATATGCAGGAACCGTAATAACCGCATCTTCTATTGTCTGGCCGAGATAAGCCTCTGCGGATTTTCTGAGCTTTTGAAGCACGAAGGCGGAAATTTCCTGCGGTGTATACTGTTTGCCTCTTACTTCAACCCTCACATTCCCTTCCTGGTCTGCCACAACCTTATACGGGACAGTCTTGATCTCTCCCTGTACCTCACTGAATCTTCTTCCCACAAATCTCTTGATAGAAAAAACCGTGTTTTCCGGGTTTGTGATGGCCTGCCTTTTTGCAGTCTGGCCGACCAGTATCTCGCCATCTTTGGTGAAAGCAACAACACTTGGCGTTAATCTGCTTCCTTCCTCATTTATGATAATTTTCGGCTCTCCGCCCTCCATAATTGCTACAACAGAGTTGGTGGTACCGAGGTCAATCCCTATCACTTTTTTAGCCATGTTTGTATCCTCCCCGAATATAATAAGATTAATTTTACTTAAATATAATGTCCCTGTGGGGGGTTGTCAATGTCACGAGGGTAATAAAAAGAGTTCGGGGTTATGAGCTCGGAGCAAACAACCTGATGCCGGTCAACGGATACCCGTCTTTACATTTTTATACACAAGCGTTGAGATGAAGAAGAGGAAGTTAAGTATGACAATGGTTGCCCCTGCGGGAAGGTCCATGACAAAGGAGATGAATATCCCCAAAACAACAGAGAGGACGCCCGCCACAACAGACAGGACAATCGTTAATTTAAAACCCTTCGCCATCTGTAGTGCTGTAACGGGCGGAAGCACAAGGAGCGCCGATATGAGCATAACCCCCACCATTTTCATGGCAAGAACGACTGTGACAGCAGTGAGCAGGACAAGCATCATATTTATTCTCTCTGTTTTTATCCCGGACACACTGGCCGATTCCTCATCAAAGGTTACCGAGAGGAGCTCATGATAGAAGCAGAGGATTACAATGAGAAGTGCTAAGGAAAGTACAATAGAAATGAACACTTCCGCTGTACTGATGGAAAGGATATTTCCAAAGAGATAACTGAAGAGGTCCACATTAAATCCCCCGGCAGCGCTTGCAATAATGACCCCGATGGCAATACCGAGAGAAGATACGATACCGATGGCAGAATCCCCGTAAAGGCGAGCCTTTGCTATCAGTTTAAGTATCCCTATGGAACTCGCCATTACAATGGGTATCGCTATGTAAACGGGATAAAACCTCAAAAGCAGACCTATGGCAACACCCCCGAATGTGACATGGGCAAGACCGTCCCCGATTAACGAAAGACGTCTCAGGACAAGAAATACCCCCAGCGTTGAGCACAGAATTGCAATGAAAGAACCGGCGATCAACGCCCTCTGGATAAAACCGTGGCTTAGGAGATCAAGTATGTCCATATATCGATTGCGGATTGCGGATTCTATTCAATTTCTTGCCTTTTAACTTTTCGACATCACGCAGGCTGAAGCCTGCGGCTACCAGTCTCCCGCCTTTTAACTCATAACTCATAACTCAACACTCATCACGGGTTTACCGTATCGTGTCTGTGGCATATCAGGTGCTGTGAATATTCACCAAAATAGCCGGACATTTCATTGGAAGAGCAGAATGCATCAAAGCTCCCGTAAAAAATTGCCTTCTTATCGAGATAGAGAAGTTTTGAAGCATATTTCCCAATGGTTCCAATATCATGTGTAATAATAACAATGGTAATCTTTTTCTGCTCATTGAGGGTTGTGAGAATACTGAAAAATTTCTCTCTTGTTTCAGGGTCAAGCGCTGTTGTCGGTTCATCGAGTATAAGCAGTTCCGGCTCACAGGCCATAGCCTTGGCGATAAGAACCCTCTGCTGCTGCCCTCCGGAAAGTTCCCCGATAAGCTCATCCCTGATATCTGATACATCCATTAACGACAGGGCGCTATTGATAGCCGGCTCATCGGATTTATTAATGTTTTTCGGGTATTTCTTCCTTGAAAGTAATCCCAGCGATACAATTTCCTTTACCGTTGCAGGGAAATGAGGGTTAAAAGAATTGATCTTCTGGGGCAAGTAGCCCACCTTATACCAGTCCCCGAAACTGAGCGGATTCGACCCGAAAAGGGATATCGTACCCTTGCTTGGTTTGAAAAAGCCGAGGATCAGCTTTATCAATGTTGTCTTGCCGGAGCCGTTGGGGCCCACAATCCCGAGATAATCCCCGGCCTCGAGATGAAATGAAATATCAGACAACACCTCAATGGAATTATACTGGAAACAGAGGTTTTCGGCGGAAACGATGTTTAAGGACATCCAAGTCCCTTTTGCAAACTTTTAAGGTTATCTTCCATTATACTCAGAAACGTGATCCTTCTGTCCATTTCCTCTTTACTCACATTGTGGGCGCCGTGGATCTTGAGTAAAACTGCGCCCGTCTCCTTTGATACAACTTCTGCAACCCTGGGGGTAATAAGTTCTTCGTAATATATATACTTTATGTCATAGGTCTTCAACATTTTCTTGAGTTCAGTAATACGTCTTGGTGTTGGTTCTGCGTCCGGCGATCCTTTATAGGCCGCCATATAATGCAGGTCATATCTCTTTGCGAGATAACCGAAGGCAAAATGGCCGCCATGGATAAAGACCTTCTGTTTGCATGATGAAAGAGTATCCCTGTATTTCTTATCAATTTCGCCCAACTTTGCCTTGTATGCCTCTGCATTTTTCGTGTAGTAATCCCTGTTTGCCGGATCCTTCCGGGATAACCCTTCAAGGATATTATCCACCATTTTCTGTGCGTGTGCGATATCGAGCCATATATGAGGATCGAGTTTTCCGTGCCCATGTTTCTCTTTATGCCCGTGGTCATCAGTATCATCGCCGCTTTCGCGGAGGGTAATCCCCCTGCTTGCATCCACAACAAGGAGATTCTTGTTGTCAATACCTTTCAAGACATTCTCAATCCAGGGTTCCATATACCTTCCCGTATAAATCAACAGGCCGGCTGAATTTATTCTGAGGATATCACCCGGTTTAGGCTCAAAGCTATGGGCTTCCACGCCTGGAGGGAGAAGAAGGGTAATATTCGCTTTATCGCCTGCCACATTTCTCGTAAAATCATAAACAGGAAACAGGGTCGTAATGACCTGAAGCCTTTGCTGTTCCGCTGGTGTCTGTTCCTTTTTCTGGCATCCCGTTACGACAAAAAACATCGTTACCGCAACGCATATAACGCACAAAAGAACCCCGGCTTTAAAAGGTAAGCAGTTTGTTTCTCTTAACTTCTCACCTTCCCAACTTCTTATCTTCCGCCCTTCCATATCTCCCTTACCTTCGCCTTAGCTTCTTCAATCTGACCATTACTCAGTTGCAACCCCTGCGATGTATATTCCGGATTGGCCTCAATACAGCAAACCCTTTCCTCCAGGGTCGTCTGTCTTTTCATGCCGGGAGGCAGTTCCGGGATAATACCGATTGCCTTTTCAACGTCTTCCGGGAACTTGCCCGGGTCAGCAGTCTCGTAAATCACCGCAGTCTGGTCATGACGCCCGTTTAAAAATATCTCTAATGATTTCCAGCCCACAGCGCCGTGGGGATCGAGGATTACCCCATATTTTTCGTAGACAAATTTCATCGTTTCGTAGTGAAGGGGATTATTAACCCCTATTGAAAAGATATCCCTTCTCATGTTCTCCATATCAGGCATTCTATCGATGATACCGGGCCTGACAACCTGTCCGGTTGAAGGGTCTCTCTCGTCATAGAGGTGCCCACCATAGAAATCAATCAGCCGTGCCAGGTTGCTGGGATGAGAGACAATCATGGCTGAGGAGGGCGATTTAATTGAAGGTCTTACCACATATTCACCGCTTGAAAGAAAATCGGGGAATTCCGTATTCTCGTTCACACCACAAATTATTTTTTTGACAGGAAGCCCCATCTGCCTTGCGATAATCGTTCCCATCATGTCGCCGAAATTCCCCGAAGGCACACTGGTAATAAATTCTCCAGCCTTTTCATCGGTAAGCCTTGAATAGGCATAAAAAGGGTATACAGCCTGCGGCAATAACCTTCCAAGGCTGATAGAGTTGGCAGAGGTAAATCTCTCTCTGTCACCAAATATTTCTCCGGCAAGCGGTTGGTCAGCGAGAACATTTTTAGCCAGGGACTGGCAGACATCAAAATCACCATTTACCTCAAAGGCATAAATGTTACCGCCAAGGGTCGTCATCTGCCTTCTCTGACCTTCGCTTATGGATCCTTTAGGGAAAAATACAATATTATCAATGCTATCAAGGCCATAGAGGGCATCGGCTACAGCGCCGCCGGTATCCCCGCTCGTTGCCACAACAACGACCCTCCGCAGGCCCCTCTTGCCGAGAAAATAATTGAGCGCCCTTCCGAAAAATCGGGCGGCATAGTCTTTAAAGGAGTATGTCGGCCCCTGTGTGAGCCACATGATGTGAGTGCCGCCGATAACATGCTGCACTAAAGTCGGTATTTTATCTTCCCGGTATGCATCGTCGAGAAGCAGCCTTAACTGCTCCGCCGGTATCTCAGACCAGAGATAAGGGTACAATATCTCAAAGGCTATCTCAGCATAAGACATGGTGCGCATGCCTTTTATTGTCTCTGAATCCAATACCGGTACTTCATTTCGTGCAATCATGTATAAGCCATAATCCGAGGCCATACCCTTCAAAAGGGCTGTTTCAAAATTAACCCTTTCACCGGGATTGTTCGTGCTATAGTAAGTAACTTTTTTCATAATTTCCTCATGTGCAACGACTTAACCCCGATAAACGGGATAAGTAAGTTTACAAAACTGTTTTCTGCCAAAAAAATGCAGAAAACAGTTTTTAGCTTACTAAGATACACGATATGAATGATTTTTTCAACCGGAGGTTCAAAGCTTAAAGAACCAATATATAAATTGGGGGTCACCCATTTTTTCAGAGTAATTCCGGCAGAAGCACCCCTATTTTCTTTTATTTTGCCGCCCGCTTCGCTCGACAAATACGGACAAGAGCAGACGAATACCGATGAACAGTCTTTTTGATAGCCGGCGACACTGCCGCCTATAATATATTCAGCCCTAACGGGCGAATATATTATATTTTCACTCTGCCCGGAGGGCATGGAGCATATCGGGTGCCAGGTCGGCAGCCGATATAATAAAACCGTCCAGCTTTTGTCTGCGTCCGTCTGCGGCTAAATAAAAAAAGTTTTTCATGTCTTCCGATTATGCTATTCCAGAGGCCTTCTTTACAGCAAAAGCGGCAGAAATCCACCCGAATCCGGCAAACAATGTATCAATGCCCAAAAAGAATCCAATCACCCAAAGTCCCGAAACAGGCCACTGGCCATAAATCATAAAGCCTAATATTATCGAGATGATGCCATTCGCTAATATGATCCCCCAACCGCTATGCGGCTTCAACTGGAATGAAAGGACTACTTTTGAGATTCCGTTTGCAATGAGCAATACCGCAATCAGGAATGTCAGGCCAAGCACCCCGGCAACAGGGTCTGTAACAAGAAAGATACCGGCAATCACAGAAATGATGCCGAGAAAAAGCGACCACACCCATCCCTTGTCACGGGAAAAAAGGGCATGAACGATATGGATAATCCCCTGGATAAGTAACATAACTCCGAAAAAGGTAGCGGCCAGAATTGTTGCCACTGCCGGCGCTCCGAGCAGGATAAACCCTGCGATGACCAGAATCACACCGTATACGAGGTACCACGCCCAGTTTTTCTTCAAATTTGTTATTGAGCTGTTCTGTAAATCCATCATTCCTCCTCATTCATTTATTTTTGATCCCCATGCTCCTTTTCTTAATTCTCCTGCAATTTTAATTAATTTGCAAGTTAAAAACCTTGCCCGGATTGCTGCCTGAATCTTATCGGAAAGTTTTAAAAGTGAAATCACTCTATGCAAGGTCTGTATTGACTTTCCGGAGATTATAATAATTGCTCTCACTGTGAGAGCAATTTCCTCCGATACGTCTTCGAACTTCAGGTTGTAGTTTCTGTCTGTATTGTGCCCGGGCAGTTTCAGGGAAAAATACCTTTTTGCCGCCCGCTTGCGCTCGACAAAGACGGACAACAGCGGACAAGAGATTGTGTTTTTTGCCCCGCCGACAATGGCGGGCCAAAACTCTCAGCCCTTACGGGCGAATACATCTTATCATTTCACAGGTAAAAACAGCACTTTAAGCTAATTTTATTGGTTTTTTGGCTTAATGCATTTTTTCAACTCAATGCTCAAAACAGCCTTTACGGTTTGGTCCGACCCCAATCGGATCCATTGGCACGTACCGTAATGATGGTAGTAAGCACTTTGGAAACGGGACTTCAAAGCAACCTTTCCTTGACTGTCGTCTGATTATCCGGTAAATTCTTCTTATGCTTACAATAGGGTGCAACCTTGATCGAAAAGTCATTTGACGTTCCCTTTATCGCCGATCTGGCTCTGCGCGAGAAGCAGATACAGCAGAACTACCGCCCCATCATAGCTGTCCATAAATGGTTCGCACGGCGGCCCGGTACACTGTTTCGGGGTCTCCTTCTGTCAGAGTTTGTTCCTGAAAATCTTGCAGAATCTTTTTTTGAGAGTAACAGCCTGAAGGGGTTACGAGTGTTTGATCCCTTCATGGGTGGAGGAACCCCTCTCATAGAGGCCAACCGCATGGGTTGCGACATTATCGGCTGCGACATCAACCCCATGGCGTACTGGATTGTACGGCAGGAGATAGGCTATCTGGATATTCATGCTTACTCACAAGCAGCCGTTAACCTCCGTGTCAAGTTGGAAGACAAAGTGGGCGGGTTTTATAGGACTCGATGCCTCATTTGTGGATCGCAGGAAGCTCATGTGAAGTACTTCATATGGGTCAAAACTCTTCGCTGTATCGACTGCAACAATGTATTCGACCTTTTCCCTGGATATGTCCTGGCGGAGAATCGTCGCCATCCCGCACATGTCTTTATCTGTCCCAAGTGTGGTGAACTAAACGAGATTCAGGAGCCAAAGCACCCTGGGACTTGCCACGCCTGCAACACCCGCTTGCAGTCATCCGGTCCTGCGAGCCGGAATCGTTGTAAGTGTCCTCACTGTGGGGTCACCAATACTTATCCTCTCTCCTCAGCAGGGCCACCAGTGCACCGGATGGTAGCGATTGAGTACACCTGCCCCTCCTGTAAACCCGAGCACAAGGGGAGATTTTTCAAAAAACCGGATGCCGAGGACCTTGAGAAATATCATGCAGCGTCTACGCAAATAGCCCCAGCGGAGATGACCTATGTCCCCGATGATGATATACCCCACGGAGATGAAACCGATCGTCTTCTTCGGTGGGGCTATCGCAGGTACCGGGAGATGTTTAACGGTAGGCAGCTTTTGGGGCTTGAGTTGAGTTGCCGGGCAATTTCTGAGCAGCCTGACGAACATATTCGTAATGCCCTCGCAACCAATTTGTCGGACCTTCTCAGGTATCAGAACATGCTCTGCCGTTACGATGCCATGGCCTTGAAATCACTTGACATATTTTCGGTCCATGGTTTTCCCGTCGGGCTCTTAGCTTGTGAATCTAACCTTCTCGGCATTGTTAGCGATACCAATATAAACATAGGAAGCGGCGGATGGTCCAACATTGTCGACAAGTATCACCGGGCAAAAGCCTACTGTCAGAACATATTTGAAATAAGGCATCGGGACGGCAGGAAGGTCTTCGTGCCGCTGAAGCACGAGTGGATCGGCGAAACACGACACCCTTGGAATGGTGCCGACAAAAGGCAGGTAAACCTTCATTGTGGAAGTTCTACCTCCTTCGAACTGCCAGCGGGATCCGTAGACGCAGTTCTCACTGATCCGCCATATTTTACCAATGTCCAGTACGCTGAATTGATGGATTTCTGCTATGTGTGGTTAAGACGCTTAGCCGTAAATGCCGGCAATAATTTCGACAAGTTTACCACAAGGGATAAAAACGAACTCACCGGCAATACCACAATGCAAAAGGGTCTTACGCATTTCACTGAGGGGCTCTCCGCTGCCTTCGTCAAGGCAGCGGGAGCCTTGAAACCTGGCGGACCCTTTGCCTTTACGTACCACCACAACACCATCGACGCCTATTTACCCGTCGCTGTGGCAATCCTTGATGCCGGCCTGAAATGTTCCGCTTCAATTCCTTGTCCGGCGGAAATGGGCGCATCAATTCACATAAATGGCACTGGATCTTCTATTGTGGACACTATTTTTGTGTGCAGGTCAAAAGGGATGATCTCCCGCCGGAGCCTGGCGTTCACGCCTTCTGAAATTGCCCGTCTAGTGGAGGCTGATCTGGCCAATCTTCGGATTGCCGGTCTTAAACCCACACGGGGCGACATAAGATGTTTGACTTACGGCCATTTGATCCGCATGGCAATCTGGACCCTTAAGGAGACATGGGATCATTCCTTGTCTATAGGAGAGAAGCTTGATACTGTGTCCGCGGCGACCGAGGCGCTGGGCAGTTGGCCCGAAGTGGAGGAATGCTTCTCGGATGATGTGGCTACGGCACCCAGGCAGCAAAAATGGGTTGTTGCAGAAACCCCAACAGCATATGAGGTGACCGCCGATGATCTATCCTTTTGAAGTTCCTTTTGAAGACCTTGAGACAGACTTGGATTCCTTCGCAATCACCATCTTTTCCCTCCTCCAATCTGAATTTCTCGTCCTGCCGAAGGGTGTTGGTTTTGTTGATTATACCTCTTTTGAAAAGGGGTATGAAGTGCTGAAAAGAGTGACTGCTGAATTTCAGAAAGTTACCCTGGAGTCCGTGGCGGAGGCTGTTTCTGAGAACCCTGTGGTGATGATTGTGATTAGGACCGTGCTGGGATTCACCCCGCCGGAATGGGCATACATCGCGACACAGCGAACAGACGTTGAAGTGAGTCAGGGATTTGCTCGGAGCTTAGATCGCAGCATTCGTATGCAGAGGTTTGATTTTTCGAGGTCCGGCATCACCGCCCGTAATCGTATTCTGGCGCTCATCGAAACGGCCTGTGCCTTACTTAATACTTCTGTTCCGTACGTGGAGCCCGACAAGTTGCATCGGCTCGAAAAGGCTGACACCCGTGAGGGCTTGGTTTCGATCAAGTCTCTTGCCCGCATGGGAGCGCCATATGCGATGCTTCTTTATGAGCGTTTCCTCGGGCGGCCCTTCGCAGGACACAGAGATTCTGTTTCCGAACTGGTCGGCGACAGCCTCGAATCGGCCATAGAAGATGTACTGGCAAAGGCTGGAGTAAGCTACAGGAAGACAAAGCGGGCAGAACACATTCCGGGATTCGATCAGGCCCCGGACTTCATAATTCCGAGCGAGTTCAATCCACAAGTGGTGATAGAGGCCAAACTGACCGAAGATGATGGCACGGCCCGGGATAAAGTGACGCGCATTCAGCATCTGTCGGAATTGAGCCAGCCCGGTGGGAAGGGGACTCCTAAATTCGAAGTCATAGCCTGTATCGGCGGACGTGGGTTTGGCGTACGTCGTGAGGACATGAGAAAGCTGCTCATCGCCACACGAGGCAAAGTATTTACTCTTCGGACCCTACAGAACCTTGTTGAAAACACCCGTATAAAGGAATTCAAATCTATTTGAGAGGCAAGCGGGGGCGTAAGCGCGCTGTTTGAGGTGCCATCAAGACCCCAAGTTACAAGCTACTTCCATCACAAGGGTTAGCATAACAGTAAGAGTAAGGGGTGTGGAGAGGAAAATGTATGGTTGCAAGACCTGGCCCCAAGTGTTTTTTCCGGCTACTATTCACAGTAACTCGTAATTGGTAATTGGTTTGACGAATCACAGCCTTTTCACTTTTCACACCATTGGCTTCTTAACTGGCTTTTTCTTTTCCGGCGGAGGTTCCGGGGCAATCGGTATCCGCAGTTCCACTAAAGCACAGAAGACTCGCAGCTCATCAAGAAGCGCCTGAAGGTCAGTTTTTGTGTATTTTTTGGCGCCCATCTCAATGTGTGACTCTACGGATCGTAAGACGGCAACCTGCTTCGTTATGGATGGGAGCTTTATGACGCCTGGGTTTGGTTTGAGTTTCTTCCATGCCGTAAGCATCTTCTCCAGTGTGATGTAGGTTACCGGCGTCTTCATGACGGCCTCAAAAATCTTATCACGATCCGGACAATCGAGGTTAGCTGCGAAGAGATAACCCTGAGAGACAGGCAGGTTTCCTGCCCGGATTTTGGCTTGAATTTCAGTAGAAAGTTTTAAAAGTGATAGCCCGTTAAACAGCGTATTTATTGACTTTCCGGTGATTTCGACAATTGCCCCAAATGTTGGGGCAATTTTATCAGACAGATCCTCGGACCTCCGCTTGTAGCTTACCAGGTCACTCATAAGGCTGTCCACATCGTACCCCTTATCCGGGTGTCTTGCCTGAATAAAAGAGAGTATCCCTTTGGCTTGATCCATGGGATTCAGGTCCTCCCGCTGAAGGTTCTCTGTCAGTTGAAGTGCTATAGTTTCACCTGATTCCTTACCTGCTTCCATGATCCGTACCGGTACTAATTCAAGTTCGAGTTGCCGGGCTGCTTCCAGACGTCTCTCTCCACAGATGAGGGTATATGAGTCACCGTCTCCTTTTGTTACAAGGAGAGGCTCTAAGATGCCTTTGTCTTTGATTGATTGCATGAGTGACTTGAACGAGTCGGCTTCGATATTAATATTCGATCGTACCTGTTCCAGCACCACGATATTCCCGATGGGAATGTACAAAAACTCAGGATTTGCACTCGTTTTCTTCGTCGCCATATTATTTCCTCCCCTTTTTAAATTCCGGTTTTATCAAAACCTTTATTTTGCCGCCCGCTTACGCTCGACAAATGCGAAAAAGAGCGGACGAATACCGATGAACAGTCCTTTTGATAGCCGGCGACATTGCCGCCTATCAAATATTCAGCCCTCACGGGCGAATATTACATTTTCACTCTGCCCGAAGGGCATGGAGTATATCGGGTGCCAAGTCGGCAGCCGATATAAAATACTGTCCAGCTTTTGTCTGCGTCCGTCTGTGGCTAAATAAAAAAGGTTTTTCAAAGGAGGCCTGCCACGGCTTCGCCTAGCAGTGACATCGGGAAGAAAGTTCCTCACATTGCGAACCCTTGAATCCTCGACCCTTCGAACCCTTTTTCTACGTTCCCAATCCCAGCTTCTTCAAAGCCACGTTAGCAGCCACAAGAATGGGGTCCCATACCGTTGCAAAAGGCGGGGCATAACCAAGGTCAAGCCGTGACACATCCTCGATGGTCATCTTCCCGTACAAACAGGCAGCGAGGGTATCAATCCTGTGAGCAACCCCCTCTTCACCGGCCATCTGCGCCCCCAACAGTTTCCCCGTCCCCTTTTCCACCACATAGGTAACGGTGATGGGTTTGCCTGACGGGTAAGCGCTGCTTCTCGACCTTCCTTTCACTGTAGAAACCAGGAAATTATATCCCTCGCGCTCCGCTTCCACGGACGTAAGGCCTGTGCGGGCTACTTCGAGGTCAAAAATCTTTGTTACTGCTGTCCCCACTACTCCTTCAAAGGCATGGTTCGCGCCTGCTGCATTCTCTCCGGCGATCCTTCCCTGCTTATTCGCTGTAGTGCCAAGGGGGATGTACACCTTTTTCCCTGTCACGTTATGTAAGGCCTCGGCACAATCGCCGGCTGCATAAACATCCGGTATGTTCGTGCGGAGGTATTCGTCAACCTTTATGGCCCCGTTCGCTCCGAGTTCAACCCCCGCTTCTTTTGCAAGTTTGGTGTTCGGGCGTGCCCCGATGGACAGCAACACAAAATCTGCTTCAAATTCGCCTTTATCGGTAATGACCTTTGTCACTTGTCCGCTTTGTCCTTTAAAACCTTCAACGGATGTTTCTCTGTAAAGCTTCACCCCCTCAGCATTTATCTTTTCTTCCACAATTGCGGTAATGCTCGTATCCATTGTACCCAGGACACGGTCCATCTTCTCGATAACAGTGACTTCAACGCCCCTTTTTCTCAATGACTCACACATCTCCATCCCTATGTATCCACCACCCACAATAACTGCCTTCATGGCGCGCCTTTCAGCCCCGAAACGGTTGATATAAAGGCATTCCGGCGAACCCACGCAGACCTGGAAGGAACCCCAGTCATCGATAAACTTCTTGATCTCTATGCCATCAACAAGCGTCCTGATCGTAAAGACATGCTGTAAATCAATGCCGGGAAGGGGCGGCACAACAGGCAGGCCGCCTGTTGCAATGACCAGTTTGTCGTAGGAGATAGACGTTTCAATACCCTTTTCAAGATCCTTTACGCGGACATCTTTTTTATTGAAATCGACCGCAACTGCTTCATGGCGAAGCATAACCCGTATATCACGCTCTTCTTCTGCAACCTTCGGTGTGAGTGAAATAAGCTGATTAAAATCTTTCACATCGTCAGATATGTAATAAGGAAGGCTGCAGGCGCCGTACGATATAAAGTAGTCCTTCTCCAGCACAAGGGCCTCGGCATCCGGCTTCATCCGTTTGTAACTGCTCGCCGCGCTCATCCCAGCCGCAACCCCGCCTATCACCACCAGTTTTTCTCTGTTATTCATAAATACCTCTCAGCCTATATTGGCGTTTTGTCAAAATCTATATTTTGCCGCCCGCTTCGCTCGACAAAGACGAACAGGAGCGGACAAGAGATTCTGTTTTTTTGCCCCGCCGACAATGGCGGGCCAAAACTTTCAGCCCTCACGGGCGAATATTACATTTTCACTCTGCCCGAAGGGCATGGGGTATATCGGGTGCCAAGTCGGCAGCCGATATAAAATACTGTCCGGCTTTTGTCCGATCTTGTCTGCGGCTGAATAAAAAAGGTTTTTCATGTGTTTCCTGCCAATATCTCCAGTGTTTAACTTCTCATCTGCCGGTTTTTTCAAACCACCTGAACATGAAAACACCGCCGACAACAAAGATGACAATAACAATCCAGTGATTTATTCCTAATATCTGAGGGATGGTGATCTTTCCGAAATCTCCCCATTTCAATACAGTATTCTTAAACGCCGGATACATTTCGGCAAATATGGCAGCGCCGGCAAGCATACCGATGATACCCCATACGGCATCCCATCTCCCTTCACCAAGGGCGCCCATTTGGGTTCCAGGGCAGTAACCGAGCAATCCCCAGCCGATACCGAATATAAGCCCGCCGAGAATGTTCCCGCCGAGAACTGTTGGTTTTATGGAGAGTTTTGCTACGCCAAGGTCTTTTAAAAGGTAGACCCCCACCATTGCCACAAGTATCGTTGTAAACATGAATTTCACGATGGTCATATCAATGAGGCGAAGGGCTCCGATCTGTTTGTCATAGCGGATAACACGCCCTTTCTGCATAAGAAACCCGAAGACCATGCCTGTTATCAATCCATAGATAAGCTCACTCATGCTTTGTCACCTCCTCTGTAAAGGATGCTGGCAACAATAACACCACCGATAAAGAAACATATTAATGAAATATACCCGCTTACCGCTAACTGGAGCGAACCGCTCAGTCCATGACCGCTCGGTCACCCGTCTGCAAGGCGCGCACCGAACATGGCAATGGCGCCGCCTGCAAATGCCACAATAGCCCTTTTTCCTTTATCAGGTCCGAAACGGCTCTCCCACATCGTCGGTACAGCCTGCCACCGGAAGCTTTTGGAAGTGGTCGATGCAATGGCGGAACCGATAAAAATGCCTATGACAAAGAGAAACTGCCAGTCGATTTTTGGAAGCTCCTTCTTGAAATACTCCATCCCGGCAACCCGTTCCGCATTGAACACCTTTTCAATATATCCCGCAGAACGGACAAAGGTAGTTGATGTCCCCACATACTTGCCGGTAAACCATACAGAGAACACGAGGAGCAGTCCTGTCAAAGCACCGGCCAGATAGGGGTTCCAGCCTCCCGGTTCCTGTTTATCTTCCATAGAGCACCTCCTTTTATGGATTCGTTATAATTATAACTATTCTATAGCAATCAGTAAAAAAAGTGTCAAGAAAAGTTGACATAGGGAGGGGCTTTTCATATACTCCCTTAAAGATTGCAACAACAGAACACAGAGGCTGTTATCATTTACAGGAGATATACATGGCCTTCAAAATACATTATCCTTTCATCTATGGAATTTTATTGTCTCTTGTGCTTTTCTTCGGAGGCGCCCGGGCAATGAGCGCCCCTCTTCATTCCGCATCATATGCAGATCCCGGGAATCAGGAGTCCCTGCTCAAATGGAAACCGAAAATAGATGAGATTGTCCGTCCTGCCTTTGAATCGGAACGTACCGCAGGTATCGTAGTGGGTGTAGCTGAGGGAAACAGCACATTCTTCATTGGATATGGCAGCACAAACCTCAGGGGCGGTAAGATGCCTGACGAAAATACTATTTTTGAGATCGGCTCTGTCACCAAAGTATTCACCGGCATCATGCTTGCGAAAAAGGTTCTGGAACATAAGGTGGCCCTCGATGATCCTGTCCGGAAATTATTACCGGCTTACTTCCGTATACCGAGATTCGGCGACAGAGAAATAACGTTACTCGATCTTTCCACCCATTATTCCGGACTTCCCAGGCTACCGGCAAACATGAACCTTGAATACATTGCCAATCCTTACAAGAACTACACAGGGTATAAAATGCGCGAATTTTTAGCCGGTTGCAAACTTCCACGGGAACCTGGAACAGTATGGGAATACAGCAACCTTGGCGTAGGGCTTCTCGGCTATGCGCTCGGGGTCAAATCGAACACCACATATAAACGGATGGTCCTGTCGGAGATTTGCGGCCCCTTGAAGCTCAAAGATACCCGTTTCCGTCTCAACGAAGAGCAATTATCGCGCTTTGCCCAAGGCTACAATGCGGACCTTGAGAAGACAGCTCACTGGGATTTCGACGTTATAGCGCCTGCCGGCGGACTCCGCTCAACGGCAGCAGATATGCTGAAATTCGCCTCCGCCCATCTCAAAGACAACGGAATCCTCTCCCAGTCAATGGCAATGGCTGCCAGACCATATCGTAAATCTGGTTTACCTGACAACGATATGGGGCTCGGCTGGATCATCATGCATAAAGGAGAATTTGATATTCTCTGGCATAATGGCGGCACAGGCGGTTTTTCGAGTTTCATTGCCATCAATAAGGCAAAGAACGTCTCCCTCGTTGTCCTTTCC
This sequence comes from Pseudomonadota bacterium, assembly GCA_026388315.1. Classification (NCBI taxonomy): domain Bacteria; kingdom Pseudomonadati; phylum Pseudomonadota; species Pseudomonadota bacterium. The sequence goes on from JAPLKA010000053.1 coordinate 45,188, forward strand.
AACACGTCGGCAGCAACCAGCAGTGTTGTTGATGATATAGCCGGCTCCATCATGAAATGTCTCCTGGGACTACCATATGAAATACCGAAGTGGCCAAAGGAGATTAAGATTGACCAGAAACTGCTCGACACCTATACAGGCAATTATGAACTTACATCAAAAAGCGACCAGACGGCATCAGGCGCAACAGAGAAGGTCCGTCTTACCCTTACGCGCGAAGCAAACAGGATCGTTTTTACTCAGGACCGGAAAGTAATCTACAAGGTTTACCCTGAATCAGAGACACGGTTTTTTGCCAAACTTATCCCGCTGACAGTCACATTTTTAAAAGGTAAAACAGACCATGCAGCACAGATGACCATCAGGGTTCACAAGGAAGAGTCGGAGTGGAGGCAAATCCCTGCCCCGCAGGAGAAACGATGAAATCTAATGTAACCTCGTCGCTTTTTGACCGATTGAGCAGCTACTGGAAAGCGCTCAAAGAGGTCTTTTACGGTATGACTGTCCACGAGATGCATATGGGGTTCAAGAAAGAGAAAAATGATTTAAATAATCTTTTTATGCTCGTGGTCTTTGGAGACCTGGCAGGCCTCCCGCTCCTCCCGCCTTATTACTCGATGAGACTTTTGCCTTATATCGTTCCCCACATCGCACAATGGAAAAGAAGTGTCCTGCGGGAAAAAGATATCACTGACATCATAACAGCGGATATTTAAGCAGATTTAAAAAATCTATATAAATACATCCTAAAGTATAATCTAAAATTTCTTGACAAAGCCTTTGTTTAGTATAATAATGAAAATGGTAATCATTATCAATATAGTGTTTGATATGTTGCATAGTGCTTTACACTCAGGTGGTCACGATAGTAGTGAACAATAAATTAAAAGATAGCGGTTACAGAACAACAACAGGACGTAAGACTATCCTGGATGTGCTGACAAACACAGAAGGGCATCTTAGCGCTGAAGACATTTACCTGAAAGCGCACCCAATTTACCCTTCTATAGGACTGGCATCGGTATACAGGACGTTAGAAATTCTGGTTAATGTGGGTCTGGTTCACAAATTCGATTTTAAGGATCGGAAAGCGCGTTATGAGTTAGCAGAAGGACCGGGAGGCAAAAGGCATCATCATCACCTTATATGTACAGGGTGCAGCCAAGTCATCGACTATAAAGATTTTAGTCCTGAAGAACTGGAGCTCCTAAAAAGAGTAGAAGAAGGGCTATACAAAAGATACGATTTCAAAATCACAAACCACGTTATTCAGTTTTATGGGACTTGCGCTGAGTGTAGAAATAGGGAGAAGGGTGTACGATAGGATCGATGGGCGGGAAAGTCGAATGGCGGTGGATAAGTGACGGGCTTTTGTAACTACTACATCATTGAAAGGAGGATTTATGAAACGATCAAAGAGATTTTTGGTTCTTGCATTTTGTGTGCTCACATTGTTCATGTTGGAAGGTGTGGCAGCCGGTTATTCGGAGAATGAAATCACGGTCAAAGGGTCTGTCTATGGATCGGCGTGGGATGACAAAGGAGCTGCCACCGCTGTTTCAATTTTGACTATCGAAGGTGACGAATTATTTGTGGTTCATACTCCTGTTGGCGATGAATTGTTGAAGCTGGTGGAGCAGAATGTAAAAGTGACAGGAGCAGTCTTGCTTGACAAGGCAGGAAAGAAGAACTTCACTGTTTACAAATACGAAGTTTTGTTCAACTAAAAACAAATGAACGGGAACGGTCTCATAAATGGCCAAACAACTTATGATCTCTGAAGCAAGGAACCTTAGAACAGGTAAGTAATGAAAAACGCACATATTGAATGAAAAAAGGAGGAAGAAGTCATGAATAGAAGAGATTTTTTGAAAGACATGGTGGCTGCTGGAGCAGCCATCACTGTTGCCAGCACAAGCATAGGACCGCTTATCAAAAAAGGGTATGCTGCACAAAAAAAAGAAGACATCGGTCAATGCAAATCCGTCAAGGTAACCTGCGTTTCTGAAACAGCCTGGTTTGATTCCGCCCGTATGTTGCAGGACATCAAGGACACCGGAGGTGCTATGGTATCGAGCTACGCCCATCCCTGGACCCAGGATAACCTGGGTGGCTATTCTGCCCTATTAGAGGTAGAGCAGCTCGACGGCTCAAAACACACGATCCTCATGGATACAAACTGGAGACAGGACTGGTGTGATTACGTATTCCAAAAATCGGGTGTTGATAAACTGCTTGAAAACAAAAAAATTGATATCATGGTTATCACGCACGAACATCACGACCACTACTGGGGGATTAAATCAACGCTGAAAAGGTGGCAGAAGGTTCCTCTCGTGATCCCCAGCACATTCTATCCGGAAGGGAAAGCGCTTCTGGCAGGAAAGTACAAGAATGATATTGCGAAGGTGGATAATGACATTCCCCACACAGGTCCTCTTGAAGTGCTCGGTCCTGACAGGCTGTTGAAACTCTATCCCGGTGTAGCAGTGAAGATGTTTGACCTGCCTATCATGAATAGGGTACGGGGTGAGCAGAACTTCTACTTCAATATAAAGGACAAGGGAATTGTGACGGTAACGGGTTGCTGCCATGCAGGTGTTATCAACCTTATGACATGGGCTCAACGAAATATCGAAGGCGCAAAACCATATGGTTGTTACGGCGGTCTCCATATCGCTGCCTTTGAGAACTGGGATCCGAAATTTGATGATATCATCAAAGGCGTGAAGAAGCTGAACCTGGCGAAATTAGGGTGCAACCACTGCACAGGCTGGGTGTGGGCTCAGAAAGCGCGGACTGAAGGCCTTCCAATTGTTCTCGGGACTCAGAAATACAAAGAGTATAAAAGAACGCCAACAACAGGACCAGGTGCGAAAGAAAACGTTTATCTAAGGAACGGTGATGTGATCGTATTCTCATAATAAAAATATGTGGGTAGCAAACGGATACAGCACATCCACAGGAAAGGAGATATTATATGTCATCTGAACCGGAAACAAGTATGCTCAGTAACCGACAGAACAAAAGTGTTATACCGCAACCGTGGGCAGGGATCATAAACCTTGCGCTCATCCTTGTAATATCAGAGATCGTCTGGTATTTCCTCTTTTCTCCCGGGGGACCCGTCAGTCTCTATACCCCAAATGTAGGGCTTTCTCTTGTCATCACGATCCTCATGGTAATACATTGGGGCCTGGATGCCTTTGACTTCTGGCCCTTCAGCCGTAGCTTCATTGAGAAGGGGAATGTGATTGCCAAGGGTTTTTCGCTCTTCGTCTTCTACGTCGCCATCGGCATAATCGTAATGTTTGGCATATACTACAATGTAATCGGCCGTTTTGGGGCAATCTTTTTCAGCGGCCCCCAGCTTGTTGCAAGCGGGGGTTTAGGTCAGTACTCTCAGACGGCCTTCGAGACCGGATGCTACGCACAGATTATGATGAATACGTGTATCATTTTTTTCACCATCCTCTGGCTGACCGGTTTCGGCTATGCCCCCTGGAACAGTTGTGGAAAGCTAACACAAGCCTTTTCTGTCTGGGTGATTTGTCTCCTGTTGGCAGTGATTGCCTTTGTGTTTCTCTTTTTCCCCCATATCGCCTACATGTTTTATCCTGCCCAGACCTTCATGGCCGCCCCTCCGTGGTGGACAAACTGGTCAATGACGCAGAGCAGCCTTTTTCACTTCGGCTGGATAGTACCCTCTCTCGTTCTTCTGTACTGGACGAGAATGCTGTGGGAGGGCAGACCATTTTCCCTTATAAAAACAACCTGGGTGCGTGGCATAGTAACGACAATCTCCGTTACGGTAACTGGCATTATACTCATGCTGGTGGCAAACTCCATTATGAGCTGGTATTTTGGAACTGAAGCCATCGAGGGCGGCATGACTACAGAGCAGCCGGCATGGCGCTGGAACCATGTGGCAGAAATGGCCATGTTTATGCAGACGGCGGCGGCGATCCTCTACTACTACTTTGATAACTGGCCGACAAAGTTAACCCTGCCCGTGAGGGCTGCCGTAAGAACTCTCATAGCCGTAATAGGTGGTCTTGTGATAGCCAAGCTGTATTGTGTCATCGGACCTTCGCTTCTCAACATCGTACCCGGTCTTGGACAGGAGGGTGACACATCCCTTGCCTGGACAGTAATGTTCTTGATACTGGTGATTTCACATGCCGTATTTTTCGATGGATTTCCAGTCAAAAAGAGGGCTGGGTAAAGTTACATCAAGAGAGGCCGTGGATGGATAAGCAGGGAGTCGTCTCGCGCAGAGATTTTTTTAGCACATTACTGAAAGATGCAATGAAGACCGTGGCAGGGTTTAAAAAAGAATGCGGTGAGAAGGATGGGATTACATTAGCCATGGAGGGATTCGAAAACCTTCCCATTGCATCGACCTATCCATGGGAGCTCTTTGAGGATGAAGCAAAGCGGTTAGGTATCGACTACCAGAAACTGGGCAAGGTAGAGGCCATCAAACGTATTATTGCCCACCAATTAAGACAAAACCCCCCGGACTGTAAGTCTGATGCAACAGACAAAACACCAGAAGTGCTTCTTCGCATCGATCCTGTCACCGAAATCCATGCTATATTCGATAGCATCTTCAGAATTATTATCCCCAGCGATTCGGCAAGAAGCTTCTTCAAGATTAAAGGGATAAGCGAAAAATTGGCAGGAGACCCCGGTTGGTACCTCTGGTTTGAGGACAGGCCGGGGGCGTACCTGCTCGAATTAGTTGAAGCAGGAAGTCCACAAAGATTTACAGCAGAAGAGAACGGCTACACTTTGAAGAACTGTTTTTCAGGTCATTTTCAAATAAAGTATTTTCCTGACGTTTGTGACACCGGACTGCTTGAAAAATTCTCTTTCTCCGAACAGATTGTCAGGGATAGTGATTTCTTCAATGATACTGGTACGCCTACTTTTGAGGCAAGCCTTACAATCAACGACACACTCTTTCTTGTAGGGAATCTTGATGTATTGCAGAGTCCCGATAAAGAATTTACTGAATTCTTTCTTAGTGCACCTGATCACTGGGTTACGCGCCATCTCGAAGGATTTGAAATGATCGACAAGAGCGGGAGCAACGCTGTGATCATGGCACCGGGGGAAACCGACAGGGACACACCCGCATGGGAATTATCATGGTATTTGCTGGACAAGCTGATAACGATTTTTTGCAATGTGAATAAAACCGTACCAGTCTGCACTGCAATATTTGAGAAGGAAGGCAAGTCCTTTGAGATAGACGGGAATAAAATCGTATCAGAAAAACCGGAACCAACTATCAAGGAGTTCGGCCTTATTGCGGCTCTTACGGCTGCAGACAAAGCATGTGAAGCGGTGTTTGACACTGATGAATGCGCAACTCAACTCAAGGGCCATGATTTCCCCACGGAAGTTTTGTTAGCTGGCATGCAGAAGGGTATGCCTACAACGGATAGGGATTGGATAAATTCTCACTGGTGGCATGCCCACCACATAGATGTGTCCCTTGAAGACGCGGTACCCTGCTGACTATCCGGGGATCACCTGTAAGGCTTACAGGTGCAAAGAAGGTTCTCTGTCTTTCAGAATTTTACGTGATTTTGCCTTAGACTACCTAAAAGAATTTATGAAATACTTTAAGAGGGGGTGTTTTTTTGTTAAAAGAGATGAATAGAAGAGAGTTTTTGAAATCATCTGCTATCGCGGGTACTGTATTGATTTCAGGGGACCTTTTGAAAGGGCAAAGCACAGCAGCCCATGGGTCTATAAAAATTCCAGAAGCTGAAAAGATCACGGTCACGATTATAACCGATAATTATTACGACGCACTCAGGCCAGATTATAAAATCGCCAAAAGATATAACATAAAACCTGGCGCTCCGATTGAAAACATAAATCTTCACGCTGAACATGGCCTGGCTTATCACGTCGAAACGGAAATGAATGGCCGTACCCACTCGTTCCTGTTCGATTATGGGATAGATTCCCAGAGTATCAGTAGAAACATGGAGCTTTTGAATATTGATTTCAAGACATTGGAAGCCCTCGGGCTAAGCCATGGCCATTTTGACCATTGGGGGGCTCTGGTTGCACTCCTCATATCCCAAAGAGAAAATATCCGTAAGGGGATCCCTCTGCATGTCGGAGAGGAAACCTTTGTCGAACGATTTATAAAAACACCTGCCGGCCTTGTCAGTCTTGGGCAACTAAAAAAAGAGAACATAGAGGGCTTGGGCATTAAGGTCATTGAGAACAAAAATCCCGCTCAGATTGTCCCCGGAGCCTATTTGACAGGGAAAATTGAAAGGACCACAGATTATGAAAAAGGCTCCCCGTTCCTGTTGATAAAAAGAGGGGATAAAGCAGAGCAGGACAACTTTATGGGAGAACAGGCTGTGGTATTAAATGCAAAAGGGAAGGGATTGGTTGTGCTTTCCGGCTGCGCTCATACAGGGATTGTCAATGCAGTGAAACACGCCCAAAAGATTACCGGAATTGATAAGGTATATGCCGTAATGGGAGGGTTCCATCTGACCGGGGCCAAGCCCGAGATAATTCAGAAGACTGTTGCAGATATCAAGACTGCCGCTCCAGAGTATATCGTCCCCACGCATTGTACAGGATTCGAAGCTATTGCATTGTTTGCTAAGGAAATGCCAAAGCAGTTTATATTGAATACTGCGGGGACAAAGTATGTTATAGCAGCATGAACATTAAAGTAAGGACGGTTTTTTCGTCCTTTGATGTACCCCTCACAATACCGTTATGTATAAGGAGCATACCTCTAATACCAATTTGGATTCAAAGATAGCACCCGGAGGGTACCCGGGCGACAAGGAGGAGGCGACGGAGGCGTACATTTTAGTAAGTCGAGGAGATGACGACGAAGGCAACAAAGTTATATGAATGAAGGTGAATTGGTATAACGATTCGGGGTGGGCATTTTCTTTAATTTCTCTCACCCACTCATCCATAATAACAATTCTCTTTTGTTCACAAGCTGCAATTTTTATTATATAAAAGCCTCAGGGAGTCCAGAAATTAGTAAGGAACACTTGACATTTTATGAGCATATGCTTATAATATACCCATCTCGAGACCAAAGAAGTGCAGATGTATTAACTGTTCGCCCAATAGTTCTTATTTTAAACCAAAGGGCATCCCACTTGTTCAGCTTGAAGAGGTCTTCTTAAGCCTGGATGAATTAGAGACAATACGTCTTGCCGATTACGAAGGATTCTATCACGAGAAGGCAGCGGAACAGATGAATATCTCCAGGGCGACATTCGGGCGCATTTTAGATGGTGCAAGACGTAAAGTTGCCGACGCCATCATGAATGGAAAGGCGCTCCAAATAGGAGCAGTGAAATAGCTTGCACGGCAAGCGAGAGGGGAAGTTTCTTCGAGCTTTGCTCGAAGAGGGGGCGACGCAAGCCCCGGTAATAGAAACAACCAATAAAAACAGCGGAGGTTAATCAATGAAAGTATGTTTTGCAGTACAAAATGACGAAGGTATCGACAGCACCGTATTCAACCATTTCGGTTCTGCGCCATCATTTATTGTTGTCGATACGGAGTTTCAAAAGGCAGTAAGCATAAACAACAGCGATATGGGTCATGCCCATGGTGCATGCAGCCCGCTTAAGGCGATCGGAGGACAGGCTGTAGACGCAGTCGTTGTCGGCGGTATAGGGGCAGGGGCTTTAATGAAACTCAATGCAGACGGGATAAAGGTCTTCAGGTCTGTTGCCAGCACAGTAAAAGGCAATCTCGACTTGTTAACAGAGAATAAGCTCCCCGAACTCACTATGCACCAAACATGCAAAGGGCATCAGGGCGGATGCGGGCACTAAGAATTGAGAATTGAGAATGAAGAGTAAAAAGACATAAACGGCTTGAATAAGCAGGAGGACAACATGCCAATATATGAATATAAATGTAAAGATTGCGGCGGGGTAAGCGAATTCATAGTGTTCGGAAAGGATGATGAATTGCACTGTAAATCGTGCAATAGTGAAAATCTTGAAAAACTGTTATCAGCCCACAATACGACAAGCTCGGGCAGCAGCTTTATGTCAGGCGGTCCGGCGGGAGGCTGCTGTGGTGCGCCTAATTCCTGCGGGAGTCCGGGTAGTTGCTGCGGAGGGTAACATCAAATAAGGGGTTTAGGGTCATACAAAATGGACGATTTTAATACATCAGAGGTGTGACAATGAACGGTGAACCCGTAGAGCCTGACGAATATCTAAGGCCTACCGCGGCAATCGATTCAGGCCACGGGATGATCAGTCATATTGCCGGTGAGCTGACATCTACACTGGCAAGTGATCCGGAAAAAGCTCGCGCACTCTTCTATTTTGTGAGGGACCGGCTCCATTACAGTGTCTATATGATTTCAACCAGGTTCGAGGATTTTGTGGCCAGCACGGTCCTGGCGCGGGGAAGGGGTTACTGTGTCCAGAAGACCGTCCTCCTTGCCGCCCTCGCACGGGCAGCCGGCATCCCTTCAAGACTTGTCTTCGCCAGGATAAAAAACCACAAGGCGCCACGGGAATTGATTGCCCAGACAGGTCTCGATGTGTTTCCAAGTCACGGGTATACCCAACTCCTCCTTGAAGGAAGATGGGTAAGCGTAACACCTGCATTTGACAGGGATCTGTGTGTGAAAAGCGGTGTCCCTGTCGTCGAATTCGATGGCATTCATGACGCGCCCCTTGCCCCACAAGACCTTGCAGGCAATCCCTATATCGAGTACATTGAAAAATACGAACCCCAGGCCGATCTTCCCTTTGAATGGCTTCGAGGAAAGCTTGTACCCATCTGGGGTGAAAAACTCGCCTGGCTTACCCTTGAAGACGCAAAAGGCCACAAGATGCCGTCGGGGTATGTATTTGAAGGTTGAGCAGTTCATTTTACATCCCGGTTCGTTTTTTTATTTCTTTTAATAAACAGTGAAATATTCCTCAGGAACATAATACAGCTTTGCTATTATAGACTGTACGTGGGGGATTGTATTATTCCATCATGGAAAAGTTTCCAATCGTGTGTTATATTTAATTTATGAAAAGAATATACTTTGACCATTCAGCAACAACACCGGTTGACAACAGGGTGCTCGATGCCATGCTCCCTTATTTTGCCGAGCAATTCGGGAATCCCTCGTCAGTCCTCATCGAAGAAGGCGGAATACCCCATAAAGCAGTTGGTGAAGCCCGTGAAAAGATAGCGCGTCTTGTGGGAGCCGAACAGGACGAGATTATCTTTACTGCATCCGCTACAGAAGCGAATAATCTGGCCATAAAGGGGTTGGCACTGGCAAACAGAGACAAGGGAAAGAGAATCCTCTTTTCAGATATTGAGCATTTTTCGATTATGAACCAGGCAGATTTCATGAGAAATCTCGGATTTGAGATCGATTTTATAAGGGTTGACAATTACGGTGTCATCGACATGGAGGACCTGAAGAAAAAGGTTACCGATGGGACGGTCCTTGTTTCGGTGATGCATGCGAACCTTGAGATAGGAACTATTGAACCTGTCAGAGAGATCGCTTCATTTTTGAAAGAGCGCGGCGTCATTTTTCATTCCGATGGCGCTGGAACATCCGGGAGGATTCCGGTCAGCGTAAATGACCTTGGCATTGACACAATGACCATATCCCCCCATCAATTTTATGGACCCAAGGGGATTGCAGCCCTTTATCTGAGGAAGGGTGTGGGACTTGCCTCAATTATTCAGGGCGGTTTTCAGGAAATGGGTTACCGTGCAGGTACTGAAAATATTCCCGGCATTGTGGGATTTGGCGAAGCTGCCCGTCTTGCAATGGAAGAGATGGACGAGAGGGTACAGAAATTGACGATGCTCGGGAGAAGGTTATGGGACGGGCTTGCATCCTCAATAGATTATCTCCATTTTACCGGACACCCCACACAGAGATTGCCGGGACATGTAAGCTTCTGGATTGAGTTTGTAGAGGGAGAATCTTTGCTGTTATGGCTTAACTTAAACAGTATTGCTTCGGCGAGCGGGAGCGCATGTGCATCAAACATGATGGCGGTTGACGAAACAGGGCTGAAGGCATCGCATGTACTCACGGCAGTGGGGGTTCCACCGGAAATCTGTCATGGTTCCATCACGTTCAGCCTGGGGAAAGACAATACCATGGATGAAGTAGAGCACCTGCTTTCTGTAATTCCAGGGATTGTGAAGAGGCTGAGAGACATGTCACCCTTGTACGCCTCGTTTAAACAGCAGCAAAAAGAACATGATAAATAAAGCAGGACCCTAAAGACAAAGGAGGTAATATAATGCCAGGACCTTACAGTGATAAAGTAATGGACCATTTTATGAACCCGAGAAATATGGGAGAGATAGAAGACGCCGACGGTGTTGGTGAAGTTGGCAATCCGGCCTGTGGTGATGTAATGAAATTGTTCCTGAAAATTGAAAACGATAGGATAGTGGATGTGAAGTTTAAAACCTTTGGGTGCGGAGCAGCCATCGCCTCGAGCAGTATGACAACAGAGCTTATAAAAGGCAAAACCATTGACGAGGCCCTGAAGTTGTCCAACCAGGCTGTTGCCGAGGCACTGGGTGGCCTGCCCCCGGCAAAAGAGCATTGCTCGGTCCTGGCAGAAGATGCCCTGAAGGCAGCGTTAGAGGATTATAAGAAGAAAAAGGGGTAGAAAATAAGATAGGGCAAGCCTTAGTCCTGCCGAAGGCGGGACATTGCGAATCGCAAAAAAGTTAAAAGGGTGAAGCAGTTATATAGGAGAAAGATGAAAACAAAAACGAAAAAGGGAACCATCCTGATATTTATTTTATTAATAGCATTGTTCAGCATGCCCCTCTATGCAAAAGACGATAAAGTCCAGCCAAAGGAATATGGCGTTTACATAAAGACGCAGAAATCATTGGTCAGGTTGATGCCCAACATGGTTTTTGATGAAAGGGGGGTATTTTATATTGAGAGTAACAACCCTGCGCGTTTTGTCTTGAAAGACATAGGATATTTTATCATTTATGGACAATATGAAACGAACGTCCTTACCTTTAACTCCCTTCTTTTTTTTCAGCCGTCCCCTCTTGGTAAACAGAGATATATTTTTGGAAAGGACATTGATATTACTGTAAAAAAACAGGGCACAGATTTATATTCTGTTAAGCAGAAAGGCTTGCTAAGCAGGGGTTATTATTGCCTCTGGATCAACGATACGGTCTGGGATTTTATAATCGAATGATATAGCGATCAGCCTGACCGTTCAAACAGATTGAACCGCTTAAACGGTTAAAACAGCCCGAACTAATTGAACGGCTTGAACGGTTTTATCGGCTTGAACGGTTCATTCGGAGCCTCCCCCTCATGCCCGCTTATGCTCGCAACAAAGATTCCATGCTCTTTTTAAAACATCTCCTCTTCCCTGACGATTTCTTTCTTGATTTTCGAAAGCAGTTCCTGGAGAACAGGTAACACATCCGTTCTGAACCTTCCCGCAACGAGGACATACATAATATCGTCTCCGATGCTCAGTGTGCCTTCATTAATCCACACCTTGACCGCTGTTATCCCATCCTTTTTTTTCATCTCATCGATACATACTGACAGCTCAGCCCTGTCAAAGGAAAGCTTCATACCCTTTACCGGTTTTCCCTCCTTTGAAGTTGCCCTTACAACGCCATTGTGTACAAGGATCATGCCTAATGATTCCGGGTCACACCGCCCTTTGATTTCCTTTATCCACTCATCTACCATGATGCCCTCCCCATTGAACAGATTTATTCCTTTTCTAAGGAAATATTATACCAATTTCTACCGGATATTTCCGTTTTCCAGATAATAAATAATTGTGAATCATTGAAAATATAAAACGTATATTATATTATTACACCCGGTGCTTCTTATTAAAAAGGTAATGTCAAAAAACACATGAAAAACTTTTTTTATTTAGTCGCAGACGGACGCAGACAAAGGCTGGACAGTATTTTATATCGGCTGCCGCCCTGGCATCCGATATACTCCATGCCCTTCGGGCAGAGTGGTAATGTAATATATTCCCCCGTTAGGGCTGAAAGTTTTGGCCCGCCATTGTCGGCGGGGCAAAAAAACAGAATCTCTTGTCCGCTCTTGTCCGTCTTTGTCGAGCGAAGCGGGCGGCAAAATTATTATAGAGGTTTTGACAAAACGATTAAAAAGTAGGGGAGGGATTATAATGAAAACGGTTATTCTTTTTGGAAGCCCAAGAAAGGATGGCAACACGGCTCAGCTTACCGGTGCATTCTCACGAGGTTTGAAGGAAAAAGGCTGCGATGTAAGAACGATCTATTTGAATGACATTAACATAAGGCCCTGCCAGGGTTGCCTTACCTGTCTGCCAAAGGGTATATGCAAGATCAACGATGACATGAAGGACATTCGTAAATACATTACAGAATCAGACCTTATCGTATACGCCACACCCGTCTACTGGTTTGCACCCTCCAGCCAGTTGAAGCTCGTCATCGACAGGTCGATATCTTTCTTCGATACGGAATATAATTCACGTATCAAGGGTAAAAAGGCTGTTACCATCATGACATGTGCCGACGAAAACAGCGATACCTTCTCCCCCTCAAAAGACATGTTCAGGAGAACTTTTGAACTTCTCGGCATATCATATGCCGGAAGCGTTGAGGATACCGGGTGTACAGAAAAAGGCGTTGTGAAAGATGAGTCTATGGAAAAGGCCGTAAAACTTGCAGAATCTCTCATATGACGCCGGACAAACTTACTTACTTCACCTCGAAAAAGGTGGGGAAGGCCATCTGGGATTACCAGATGCTGAAAGCAGGTGACAGGGTATTGATGGCTGTTTCAGGAGGAAAGGACAGCCTGTGCCTCCTGCGCATCATGAAGGAGAGAATAAAATTCGTTCCTTTCGACTACGAAGTTATTGCATGTTATGTCGATATGGGGTTTGAGTGGGTCAATAAGGATACTCTGATCGAGCATTTCAAAAAGGAATCCATACCGTACATCATTGCACAACCCCCCGAGAACTGGAATAAAGAGGAAGGCTTTGACTGTTTCTGGTGCAGTTGGAACAGAAGAAAATCCCTTTTCGACCTTGCACGCGAGAGGGGGTTTACAAAAATCGTCTTTGCCCACCATATGGACGACATCATTGAAACAATGCTTTTAAACCTCTTTTTCAATGGTGAGATTGCCACAATGACACCTTATCAGGAGATGTTCGGCGGTGAACTGGCAATCATAAGGCCACTCGCCTATGTGGAGGAAAAAGAAATTACCCGGCTTGCATCCATGCTTGCATTGCCGGTCGTTTCATCTGAATGCCCGAATGGCAGTACATCAAAAAGAACCCTTGTAAAAGGCATAATCCAGGAACTGGAAAAACACAACAAAAACGTGAAAAAGAATATCTTCAGAAGTATAAAAAGGGTTAGACAGGGACATCTCCTGGATCATACAGATAGTTAGACATTTCTAATAAGCATACATATTATTTATTGGGGCGGGGAGGCTCTCCTTTCATGCCATCGAGTATTTTCAGAAGATTCGCCGCTTCTCTTGAGTTTATGCCATATCTGGAAATCGCCTTCTCAAAATGGGTTCTCGCTAAATCAAGCCTTCCGTTTTCCAGATAAAACCTTCCGAGATATTCATACCCCCTCGCCTCCTGACCTTTCCCCCCCAGAAGCATCCCGTACCGGTAATAGATTTCAGGGTATACATTCCCATATCGTAATATCTGACCAAGAATATCTATCGCCATATCTCTGTCGCCGGTGCCTTCGTATGCCTTTGCAAGGTAAAACCTGGATGCAGGATACGTTTCATACTTCAGCACCACCGCTGCTTCTTTGAACCTGTGGGCATCCACCAGCATCTCACCAAGAAACATATTTTTATACGGTGAATTCATCTCCATTATTATATCTACCGACTTATCGGCATCACCCTTTGCTGCATACATGAGTGAGGCGCCGTAAATATTTACAGGATCGGTTTTGTCCTTAACATACTTGTTTATCCATATATCTTCAGAACTGCCCCGTGCATCTTTGTGGAGAATCTTGGCCCGTGCTACCAGATAGGGGAAAAAAGCCGTATCGATATCTATATTTTTTCGTTGCCACATGTTTTCGAGTTTTATAATTCTTTCCTCATGATAAGGGTGGGTCAACAAATATTGAGGAAGAACCTTATCCCCACCCCCAGCCCTCAGTTTCCGTAAAAAATCCGCTGTGCCAAGACCGCCATATCCGGTCTTGTCAGCCATGACAGAGCCTACCCTATCGGCTTCTTCTTCGTCTTCGCGTGAATATTTCAGGGAAAGTGCCTGGGAAGACCCCATTCCCATGGTGAGTATTGCACCTTTTGCCTTCGGATCAGGGATAAGTATCGCTGCAAGCAAAGATGCAATCGATGCAATATTAATAAACTTCTCTTTTTCAACTCTTTTGGCTATATGACGTTTCGATACATGGGCAAATTCGTGTGCTAATACGCCTGCAAGCTCCTCTTCCTTGTCGCACATCCCGATGAGACCCATAGTAATAAATACATAGCCGCCAATTGTTGCAAAGGCATCCGCTGTTTGGGCATCGATGATTGTTAATGTTATGGGGAAAGCTAACGTTGCATTGCTTTCAAGCCTATCCTTTATTGTCTTCACATAAACGGAGATATATGGATCATTATTGACAGGCACAGACCTTGCGATCTCAAGAAATACCTCTTTCCCGTATTTTTTTTCCTCTTCTATGGTTAACCCGAAAAGCGTAAAGGGGAATGAGAGTAAAAGCAGGATTAATACGGGGAATTTAAACTTCATTGAGCTGCTTAGGCTTTAGTTTTATTTTTCTTTGTTGACTTTGACTTTTTTGCCTTTTTTTTCGCAACCGGTTTTTTCTCTTTTTTCTCTTTGTATGAAGTAAGCTTGACAGGACACGATTTTGCTAATCTTATTTCCCTGTCGGAGGGAAGTTGCTCATAGAGGTTTTTTAAAATATTAACAGCGTCACCCCATAAATTATTGCTGCCAAGGAGAGCGAGGATATACACCTTTTCATCTTTTTCGAAAGCCCCCACATAACAATGCCTTGACATCCTTGTAAAACCTGTTTTTCCGGCAATGGCAGGTTCAAAACAGAATAAAAACCTGTTGTGGTTTTTGTACCGTACATTCCTTGTCCCTTCCTGAAATAAAAAATATTTCGTTGCAGCGATCTCCTTAAATCTCTCGCTTGACAGTGCGTACCTCATTATAAGTGCAAGGTCATAAGCGGTTGTATACTGATTATTGACAAAGAGGCCTGAAGCATTCTTGAAGTGTGTGTTGTATGCACCTATCTCCTGGGCCTTATTATTCATCATGCCGGCAAAACCGGTTTCGTCCCCGCCCACATGGACAGCGAGTGTATAAGCAGCATCGTTTGCAGATTCGACCATTGTGCCTTTTATCAGGTCAATAGCTTTATATTCCCTGCCCGGCGAAAGGCTCAATTTTGAAGCAGGTATTGAAAGCACCTTGCCATCTGCTTTTACTATCTCATAACCGTTCAGTTTTTCCAGTGCCACTATTGTTGTCATGACCTTTGTTGTGCTTGCAGGAGCAAGCCTTTTGTGATAATCCCTGCCTGAGATGACCTGAAACGAGTCTTTTTCTACAAGGATATATGAAGGGGCTGTGATGGTATCGTTCGCCACTGCACAGAGGGGGAAGAGTAACAGAACAATAGCAAGGAGGTGGATCATTGATTCTTTATATACCATGTAATTGCGTTTGACAACAAACTTTTTCTTTTGTTTTAACGTATAAGCCATTGGAGATAAGGTAATCAGTAATACTGGATACCGGATAAAATCTGTTTTATTTGTTTGATTGGTTTAATTGGTCTTATTAGTTAAAACCAATAGAGTGGCTTAATCCAGCATCCGCGTCCGTTTCCCACGAAAATGACACTTTATGAGATAATTCTTTTTAGTATTGACACACCTTCTTCTTCCTGTTAGCTTTTTATAATTAAACCTTTGTAATAAAAAATCAGAAGGGGGCTATATGAAGTCTGAAGGAAGGGTAGCAAGAATAACAGAGGTTGTTGCAGGTTCTCCCGTAAGTTTTGAAGATGCAATAACCGCAGGATTCAAACGTGCTTCTAAAACATTAAGAGGTATAAGCGGCTTAAAAGTCAAGGACTACCGCTGTAAGGTCGAAGATGGAAAAATCGTAGAGTACAGGGTTACCCTTGAAGTAATTTTTGTACTGGAAAGTTAATACGCAATCCGCCTTTTTCGGGGCGTCCTCTCATATGCCAGACCAATAAACGAAAATAGTATTTATATTTCATCCTCGCCCTCCCGGTAATGAGGAGAAAAGGCAACACACTGTAAACCATGAGTATCAGAAAACATTTTAAAAACCTTATAAAACTGAAGATGGAATAGTATAAAGAAGTGTGATGTTTTTTGATAAATTTGTTAAGGGATATATTGTATTCAATCCTCCCTTCGATCCAGGATTGCCCCACTGTCTTTCCCTGTAAATGTATCACCCTCGCACTGGGAAAAAAAATAATCCTTTGACCCTCCTCCCTGATCCTCAAGCATAAATCCGTCTCCTCAAGAAAAAAGAAAAATCGCTCGTCAAATCCCCCGGTCAGTTCAAGGGCCTTTCTCCTTACCACTATCGCCGCACCAATAAGCGAGTCCACTTCAATCGGGGCAGAATATGTTCTGTTCCTGCGCGCATATCTGGCAGGAAACATAAGTTCCAGAATAGATTTTGGTATTACCTCGAGAAGCAGAGTAGGTCTGTACGCAAAAGAACGTTGCGGCTTCATGTCAGGGTAGACGAGCTGAGGGCCGCAAATGCCCGTATCCCCCTGCTCATCCATGAATTTCAGCATCTTTAGCATTTCACCCTCTATTATGAGGGTATCGGAATTCAAGAAAAGGATATATTCGCCCGTTGAATGCGTGATGCCCAGATTGGCTGACACTGAAAAACCCTTGTTTTCCTCGTTTCTTACGAAGATTGCGCCGGAGAATTCACTTTTCGCCATCTCGTCTGTTCCATCGATTGAGGCATTATCAATAATGATTATCTCTTTGAGATAAGGCTGAAGCGAACCGTCATGCGTTATGGAATGCAGGAGTGCTTTTAATAATTCTTTCGTATCTTTTGTTATAATGACGATGGATATGGCGGATTTAATTTCATTCACCTATTTATTTTGCCCCTTGCGAGGCCTTTTCATTGCACATACGAGCAGACACATGCCGCACCGTGTGCAAAGCCCTTCATCGACAGTAACCTTCCGTTTTTCATCATTAAAAATGAGGGCAGGACAATCAAAAAGTTTGATGCAGCTCTTGCACCCTATGCAGTCCTGCTCGATATTGATTGTATCAAGCAATGCCTCGTGTTTTCCCTTTGCAGAAAGGAGGCACTCCCTTCTCGCAATAATCACAGCAGGTTTATGTGCAGAATGGTTGTCTAATACAAGGTAGGCGTGCGCTTCTCTGATCGTTTCTACCATAAGGGGTATGCTATAGGGGTCTATGATTTTCAAGAAATCAATACCAAAACCTCTAACCATATCCTCTATTTTAATCGAATGTGTTTTTACGCCATCTGCTGTCATTCCTGTCTGCGGTGTTGGCTGCATGCCTGTCATGGCAGTGGTGCTGTTGTCCATGATTACAAGAATGAACCTCTTCCCCGTCTTCGTTGCATCATAGAGAGGTTCAAGACCGGCGTGAAAAAATGTGGAATCGCCAATCGATGCAATGATGGGGGTGAAGGTTTCATCCTGATTGCAGGCATTATAGAAACCTGAGGCAAGGTTCACCCCCCCGCCCATATCAATACAGGTATCAACGGCCCCCATGGAAATACCAAGCGTGTAACATCCTATATCACCAGGAAAAATCGCCTCAGGAGAGGCATATCGCATGGCAAAGAATGATGCCCTGTGAGGGCAGCCAGCGCAAAGCCTGGGTGGTCTTGGGGGGAACCTGATCTCCTTCAATGCCTCTTCTATGGAATAGTCAGGGAAAAATGTTCTCTCTTCCATCCCCATTTCCTCAACAATCTGCTCGATAATGCCTCTTATAATGTCATATGTAAGTTCTCCAGCCCCAGGGACATAACCATTTCTCCTCCCGAAGACCTTATTCCCCCTGTGGATCATCGCTTCCAATACACTGTCAGTTTCTTCGAGTACCAGGACTCTACCGGCGTTGTCCACAAAATCATAGATATCCGGGTCAACAGGGTTGACCTTAATGACCTTGTAGATGGGTATTCGCTGGGTCAAATTGAGTTCAAAAATAACATCCATGGCAATGGAAAAACTCATACCGGAAGCCACGATACCAAATTTAGCGGATAGCGGGTAGCTGGATGCTGATGAGTGATTGAGTGATTGAGTGATTGAGTGATTTGGATGCCCTCCGTTCTCTCTCTTCCCCTTGACCCCTTGACCCCTTGACCCCTTGACCCCTGCTTCACCGATTCCTTCATTTAATGCCACCTTTCGTGTGCCTATCTGGTACAGGGTAATATTTTCTCTCGCATGGCTCACCCTGTGGGTAGACCTTACGATTACGGGGACCTTATGTTCATAAGAATATTCCATTGCGTAATAGGCAACATCACCTGCTTCCTTCGCGGAAGAAGGGTCAAGCACGGGGATGTTTAACAATGTGGCAATAAGTCTTGTATCCTGTTCGGTCTGGGAAGATTGAGGCCCCGGGTCATCACAACAAATAATAACGAGCCCGCCTTTAATCTTTTTCCGCCTTGCACCAAGGAAGGATGGGAATGCCACATTTAAACCGACCTGCTTCATCATGCATGCAGCCTTTCTTCCGATTGACGCTGCCCCGAATGCGACTTCAAGGGCGCACCGCTCATTCGTTGACCATTCGGCATGAATATGTCCATGTTCCCTTTTATTGAATTCAATGATACCCGGGATGATCTCGGAACTCGGTGTACCAGGATACGCTGCTGCCAGTTCCAGCCCTGCTTCCACAAGGCCTCTCGCAATACTGTAATTTCCGATCATTACTTCCATGTTTACATCCTTCACGATACGACCTCCAGGACTACCTGTTCATTTTTCTCCGTATCGATACCCTGCGTCAAATATCTCCAGGTTTTTCTCAACAAATTTTCCTTTTGTCTTTTCTTTTATTGTTTCCTCTATGGCACCAAGCATATAGGGTCCCTGTTTAAAATATGAAAAGTACCCCAGAATGGCCATGTTAGCGGCCTGCATTGACCCCTTCCGGCTCGCAATATCGTCTGCATTGACGAAATGGCACTTGATATTTCTTTCTTTTAAAAGGTTTCCGATTCCATCACGAAGAAACCCTTTGCGGGTGTTTACGATAGCCATGCCGCCTCTTTTTAAAAAAGCGAGGTTTCGATAAAATTCGCTCTCTTCGAAGGAGAGCAATATATCGGCGTTTTCCCTCCCTATGAGCGGACTCTTACAATCTCCTATTTTTACAAGTGAAACTACTGAACCGCCCCTCTGGCTCATCCCGTATTCATCTGAGGCCATGGCTTCAAAACCCGCTTTTATTGCAGTTTCTATAAGGATTGTTGAGGCAAGGAGTACCCCCCTTCCACCCACACCGGCACATACGATTTCCATTTTCATACAATTCCCCTATAAAACAGGACGGTTAAATCTTCCCTGTTCTTAAAGCTCTCTATCTCCGAAACATTATAGATATGGCGGTAATTATGAAAACCAAATCCATCCATAATGTGTTTAATCTCTTCCTCTCTCTCATTTGTTAAAACAAGAAGCACATACGCCGAATTATTGTAAAGGGTATTAACGAATGCCGGCATGCCTGAATGGAAAAAGTGGTCCTCGAATGTTATGGCAAGTATCTTTCTGTGTGGCTCCAGTTTTTTTATACCGTGTGCCATATTCATCGAAGATGCAGCGCCAAGCTTATCCCTCACCACTTCAAAACCGTACATGACCTCATCGGGTTTTGGTCTTTTGGGGGCTTCCTTTATGTGTTCTGCTTTGACCTTTGTCATGTCCTGGATTTGCAGCTCAATAACCGGGTATTCCCCTTCAATCACATAGACCTCTTCCACTCCGTCAATAAATGTATTCACAAGGTTTGTTGGCAACGGATAAACCGTGGAGAGGTAAAGCACGTTTGTATCTTCTGAGTAGAACTCCAGAAATTCCCGTTTACTGGTAATAATTCCCGTGTTACTGCCATGGATGGTCTTCGTGTTGCCTTCATATTGTTCAAACTCTTCTCTTATTTTTTCCGTCTTTTCATTAAGGAGTTCGTGCAACTGAAACCTGAATTTAGGGGTTGCAGCCCAACGGACAGGGTCCTTCTCGAAACAGAAAGAACCCTGTTTTGAATTTTTGCCCTCAGATCCCTGATCCCTGAACCCTGACCCCTGACCTCCGTCCGCCGCTGCCTGTACAATTATCGGTATCTGGTATTTTTCCGATATGGAGTATGCGTATTCAATGGTCCGGTTCAGTGAATCAGGATGCTCCGATACGATAACGGGAAGCTTTGAAAACGGCCCTAATGGGGTAACCTCCTCTTCCGTATCTTTCATGCACAAAGCAACAAAACCCCCGACCACGCCGGTATATGCAGAACTCATCAGCGGATCAAGGGCTTCGTAAAGCTCTTCTGTTGAGAATAAACAGGCCGTCCTTTTTGACGAAATACTGCCGGCCAATGCAAGTTCGAAGGCAACCTTTTCATTTATTGATACTTCATAATGGAATGTCCGGTAAACATTCTTAAACATCCCAAGTGCATTTCCGATGGACCTGTCTGTCGTGTATATGAGCCTTACACCATTTTCGATCAGCATCTTGCAAACACTCTCATGCATAATTATTTTCCCTCTGACCCCTTTTTCATTATGCCAGTTTCCTCAAAATCTCTATTCCCTTCAGCAGGTTTTCCTCGCTTGCCGCAAAGGAGATGCGCACATTCGATTTCTTTCTCGAAAAAACACTCCCCGGTATGATAAACAGGTTATTCTTCAGGGCCTTTTCTACAAATTTGTCTCCGTTGCCACCAGGCACCTCAGGGAAGATAAAATATGCCCCATTGGGTTTTACAATATGATATTTGTCCTTCAATCCCTCATATATGAGGTCTCTTTTCCTTTTATAGCCATCGATGAGTGGGTCCGTATTGTAGTCGAGTGCATAGAGCGCCGCCTTCTGTGCAAAAGAGTTTATACTGCTGAACGCATACTGTTGCATCGTTACCATACATTGTATGAGCTCTTTCGGCCCGGCTACATACCCTATTCTCCAGCCCGTCATACCCCACGTCTTTGAAAAACCACCGAATGTGATGGCCTTGTCGTAAAGCTGACCGAGATAAGTTCGCTCCGTGCCGTTCTCATAAACAAATTTATCATAGATATCATCTGAAAATACAAGGAGATTTTTCTCCTTTGCCACCCTGACCACCATGTCGAGTTCTTCCTTTGAATTTACCATACCGGTAGGGTTATTGGGGCTGTTGATTAATATTATCTTGGTTTTATCCGTTATGGCGCTCCTTAATGCCTCCTCCTTCAATGAAAAATCAGGATATGTATCCATAAAAACAGGTTTACCGCCAAGAAGCATCACCTGGTATTCATAGAGAACAAAATATGGATCAGGGATGATAACCTCATCAAGGGGGTTCAGCGTCACCATAAGGGCAAGAAGCAAACCACCCGTTACCCCTGCGGTAATGATAACATCGTCACAGATTATTCCTTTTTTTCTAAGGTAGCGAAATATCTTCACCCTTAATTCAGGGATGCCCCCTGAAGGGGTATATTTGTTGAATCCAGCGTTGATCCATCTGATCCCCTCTTCTTTAATAGGATCAGGTATATCGAAGTCAGGCTCACCAATGCTCAGGTTGATGGGGTTCTTCACCTTGTTTGCAAGGTCGAATATCTTCCTGACCCCCGACGGCCTCATATGCATTACCCTGTCCGATAGAAACATTGTCCCTCCTGTTAACCCTTTTCCCCTAAATTATTCACTAATTCGATAATCCTTTCAAGTCTTGTTTTCGGCAAACCACTAAAATTTTTATGAAACCCCTCTTCCCCCAGTATTTCTTTCAGATAATGCTCGATATCCATTCTGTCTCTCCAGCATCTTATGGCATTCCTGCATGGTAACCCTTCATTCATGGATACGCAATAGGAAAATTCAATAATCATGCCAAGCTGGGAACAATATATATTCATAAATAACCTCTATAAATAAGAAGTCAGATGACAGAAATCAGAAAAATATAAGCAAAAAACATTTAAGAAATATAGTCTGTTGCCTGTGCTTCGACATCTGTCATCTCGGTTTGGGATACTTCTCCAGATCCTTCACCAGTTTTGCAATCTCTTCATCCTGCAGCGCATAATCCTCAAGCTTTCCGGACAGATATGCATCATAGGATGAAAGGTCAATAACGCCGTGACCGCTCCAGTTCATGAGTATTACCTTTTCTTTCCCTTCCTCTTTTGCCTTCCTCGCCTCCTCAATCACGCATGCTATAGCATGGTTTGTCTCTGGGGCAGGGATAAAACCTTCTGTTCTTGCAAACATAAGACCTGCGGCAAAGGTTTCCAATTGAGAATATGCCCTGGCCTCTATAAGCCCGTCCACGAGCAGCCTGCTGACAAGCGGGGCCATTCCGTGGTACCGTAAGCCTCCGGCATGAATCGGGGCAGGAACAAAATCGTGGCCGATGGAATACATGGGCAGGAGAGGCGTTGTCTGTGCGGTATCGCCGAAATCATACACATACGGGCCCTTTGTAAGGGTTGGACACGAAGTCGGCTCAGATGCGATTATCTTTATTTCCTTACCATGAATCTTATCCCGGATAAAAGGGAAGGATATACCTGCAAAATTGCTGCCTCCGCCAGCGCACCCAATCACCATGTCGGGATATTCCCCAACCATGGCGAGCTGTTTCTGGGCCTCGAGACCTATGATGGTTTGATGCAGCATTACATGGTTCAGTACGCTGCCGAGAGAATATTTCGTGTCCTTTGAGGTTACCGCATCTTCTATGGCTTCACTTATCGCAATACCAAGGCTTCCGGGATGCTCCGCATTCTGTTCGAAATATTTCCGTCCGGCATTTGTGTCAGGGCTTGGACTTGGCACACACTTACCTCCCCATGTCTCCATCATGATCCTTCTATAGGGTTTCTGGTTGAAACTCACGCGCACCATGTATACCTTCAGTTCAAGGCCAAACTGGTTGCATGCAAAGGCAAGGGCGCTTCCCCACTGCCCTGCCCCGGTCTCTGTCGCGAGTCTCTTTGTCCCGAAAACCTTGTTGTAATATGCCTGGGCAATAGCTGTATTCGGTTTATGGCTGCCGGGAGGACTTACGCCCTCGTTCTTGAAGTAGATGTGTGCCGGCGTTCCGAGAAACTTTTCTAAAGCATATGCCCTGTACAGTGGGGTTGGTCTCCACATGAGCAGTCTTTCGATCACCTGGTCGGGTATATCAATCCATCTCTCAGTGCTTACTTCTTGCTCAATCAGGTTCATAGGTAAAATGGGTGAAAGCATATCAGGTGTAATAGGTTCCCCTGTCGCCGGGTTTAAAGGCGGCGGGAGGGGGTTAGGCAGATCTGCCTGAATGTTATACCATGCCCTCGGCATATCCTGTTCGCTTAAAATAGTTTTCCTGTTCACGTTCTCCTCCTTTTTTTAGTAATAAAAAGGCCATGGGATTTATTGAACCCATGGCCTTATAAACAAAAAGGCCACGGTCGGTGTGAAACCGCCCGTGGCCGGTAATTTACGGTTTCACACTTACAATACCTGCCACCACCATATCCAGTTGATTTTTTCCTTTCTTGCTGTTATGTTCATCATAATGTACTTTTATTAGCACAAACAGATTTTGGCTGTCAAGGATTTTCATCGATGAACTGCAAAATATTGTTTCAGGGCAACTTGCGATTCAATTTGAATGTTGACTTTGAAAGTTTTTCCTATTATAAAAAGTAGTAATGCCTGGGTGGCGGAATAGGTAGACGCAAGGGACTTAAAATCCCTCGGTCCTCGCGGCTGTACGGGTTCGATTCCCGTCCCGGGCATTTAATTTTATAGATAAATCTCCTGCAACCCAAAACTTGACATCATCATAGAAAAAAACTTAAAATATGCACAAAAGTGCGCATTCAACAACGTCAGAACCGGTACATGGTACATGCTAAAGAAAGGTCTTGAACCGATTCAGCGAATACAATTCAGTGGTACATATAATCTGAAATCCTCAACTTTTGGTGTTGACTTATTTCAACCTTTCAAGGTTGAGCTTGGGACTTTAATATGAACAATTTACCGCATTGTTTTAAAATCCTTGGTTTAGAACGAAACGTTTCTCCTAAACAAATCAAGCAGGCTTATAGGGACTTGGCATGTGTATGGCATCCGGATCGATTTCCTGATGACTCCCGGTTGCAGCAAAAGGCAACAGAGAGGATGCAAGAGATCAACCAGGCATACCAAGTGCTCAGGAATGCTGAGGTACAATATACCGACCCCGACCCTGCCATTGAAGTCGTTTTGGTCAAGGGGGGCACCTTCAATATGGGCGACACCTTCGGGGATGGGGATGATAACGAAAAGCCCGTTCACAGTGTCACCGTCAATGACTTTTACATGGGGAAATATGAAATTACCCAGGGGCAGTGGAAGGCCATCATGGGAAACAACCCCTCACACGTCAAGAGAGGAGATAACTATCCCGTAGAAAACATCTCCTGGTACAATGCTCGGGAATTCATTCAGAAACTCAACCGGAAGACTGGCAAATCCTACCGCTTTCCCACTGAGGCAGAATGGGAGTATGCAGCCCGGAGTGGAGGAAGGAGGGAAAAGTATGCAGGGACAAGCGATAAACTCGATGACTATGGTTGGTTCAACATTTGTATCTCGGTCGGGACAACCCATCCGGTAGGCCAGAAAAAACCTAACTCCCTCAACCTCTATGATATGTCCGGTAATGTCTGGGAATGGTGCCAGGACTGGTATGATGAAAACTATTACGAAAACAGTCCTGAAGACAACCCCCCGGGTCCCTCTTCTGGCGATCAACGAGTCCTGCGTGGCGGCTGCTGGTTCGACAGACCGCAGTTCGTCCGCGCAGCGTTCCGGCTCTGGAGTGATCCGGGCTACCGGAGCGACTTCTATGGGTTTCGCATTGCCCTTACCGCATAATGTTTGTTGTTAATATTTTCATCCATTGTGCGATAAAATTTATAAATGCGATACAAAAGTATGCAGCCGGTAAATAACCAACATAACTTCTAAAAAGGAGACCAGAATATGAAGGAAAATAGGATCGGCACACGTTGTGACGTTCAAAAAGAAAAGTATAGTCGGTTTTTTATCAAGAATTCAGATTTCAA
>JAPLKA010000054.1 GCA_026388315.1 Pseudomonadota bacterium
TCCTTTCAGCGGTAATGACGCCTTGATCTGCAATGGTTTCCGGTAAAACCACGACAAACTCTTCTCCGCCGTATCGACAGGCATAATCAACTTTTCGTATACGACGACGAATGACGTCTGCAAATCTGGTGAGGACATGATCACCTTCTATATGTCCATAGGTGTCGTTGAAATGTTTAAAATTATCAATATCCATCATGAGGATTGATAAGGGATGTTTGAATCGGTTGGCACGGGCGATTTCTGCTTCCAGAACATTATAACAATGCCTGGTATTATATAGTTTTGTTAAGCCATCTGTAATGCTTAATTCTATGTATCTCTTCTCACTCTCCCGCAGCGCCTCCTCCGCCTGCTTGCCTGCCTCTTTGGCAGACAGGCGCTCGGTGATGTCCTCAATTGTACCCTCGTAATGTGTTATATTACCTTGTCCATCCTTTACAGTATGGGCGTTGATTGAAACCCAGATTGTTTCCCCACTTTTTTTGCGAAACCGTGTCTCGTACTTTTCTACCTTTCCTTCCTTAGATAAGATTCTTTTAAAAATTTCTCTATCTTCAGGATTGACGTACATCTGAGTTGCAGTTACATTATTGATTAATTCTTCAGATGTATCATATCCATACATTTTTACAAGGGCAGGATTAGCACTTAGAATGCGTCCCTCGGGTGTGGTTTGATAGATTCCGAGAATCGCATCATTGAAGATATTGCGGTATTTCTCCTCTGTCTGGAGGAGCTCTTTTGTTTTCTGGTACTTGTACTCCCTCCTGAAATAGAGCAAAGAAACTGTAAGGAAGAGGA
Source organism: Pseudomonadota bacterium (assembly GCA_026388315.1). Taxonomy (NCBI): domain Bacteria; kingdom Pseudomonadati; phylum Pseudomonadota; species Pseudomonadota bacterium. The sequence goes on from JAPLKA010000054.1 coordinate 805, forward strand.
ATATGACGAAACCTGTAGCTGCGGAGCGGATGAAATACCCGTATAATGACTTCAGGATTGCATCTTTCTCCTGCCCGACAATGACTGACCAGCCAATCCCCCTTACAGGTGCAAGAGATACATAGGAGATGCTCCCCTTTTCTTTTGCATCTGAAACTTCCATATCAGTCAAGACCCCTGCGCCTGCCTTTTCCAGTACGCGTGCGTCAGGGTATTTCGTTATGTTCTCCTCATAGGGAAAAACATTACTGAATATGATGTTCCCTTCCTGGTCGAGGAGGGTAACACTCTTTCTGGGATCTAATGTATTTGCCCTGATGAGGGTGGTAAATAAGGAGGTGTGTTGGATACCACACAGTATCCCGATGACTTTACCGTTTCTGTCAAATACCGGTACGGATACGGCAACAGCGAGACCTTTTTCCAGGACAATCCTCCGGTATATGGTAGAAATATAGGGTTTCCATTTCCTACTTACCCCTTTATACAAGTCACGGTAGGCAAAGTTCTTGCCAAACCCCTCTTTGCTCACCGGGTAGTTTGCCCAGATAGTTCCATATTGATCGTAGAGAACGAGGGCATCAATTTCAGTATGATGCTTGCTTAAGGATTGTAGGTGATACAAGGCACGGTGAAAGTCCTTCTTCTTCACTGCATCGATAAAGAGGGGACGTTGTGCGTAGGATTCCAGAATACCGATAGCTGCTTTTTGATGCTCATATATGACCGAGGAGAGGAGATTCGCCGTTGATGAATTTTCAGCGATTGTATCCTTTACTACATACTTATAGTGGTTGCGTGTGATGTGAAAGGTGATGAAAAAGGTAATAATCAAGAGAAACGCGATTATTACGGCATATAATTTCTTCCCTTCAAATAAGGTTTTCATGCATCTCCCTGCCTATTTAGTAACAGCGTATCGGATTCTTTGATTCTCTGTTTTAAGAAGGGTATCTCTTCGATTAATTTCGGATGTGTGCTGGATGTATCTTTCATCTGGCCTCCCTATGGTGATAAATAGTGCCAAGATATATTAAGATATTAAGAATATTATAGTAGATAAGCAGAAGTGTCAATTGTAAATCCATGTGAAACATAAATAAATAACATGGATTTACAATGGATAACCCGTGTTCGTATTGATTCAGTGAATAGTCGTTAGTGAATAGTGAACAGTGATGAAGACAGTGAAACCGTACATCGTACATAGTACATAGTGTTTTAAAACGATGTACTATGTACGAACGACGAACGACAAAGTAAGGGTATATAATTGATATAAGGAGCAGGGGTAAGGGATTCTCGATACTTGATACTGGATGCTTGTGAATAGTAAATAGTGAATGATATCCGAAATCCGAAATAGGATGAAAAGAAAAGAGGCAGGCCTGCGGCTACCCACTATTCACGATAATGCCGTATCTCGTTCCTCGTATCTCGTTTTTTTAACGCTTCACGCTTCACGTAAGGTTTAATCCCGACAGCGGAGGGACATAACGCTTCACGGGTTTCATCGCTTCACGGGTGTTGGCCTTTATCCGGTAAGCATAAGGAATTGCGTTGCAGGAATTACATAACAGTTATCACGGAAAACCTCTGCGGTATTGCAATGATAGACAATCTGATAAAAAGGGATATTCAACTTCTTGTTGAAAAATTTTCCAGGAGCACTGATTGCAGTATCCGTTTCTTTTGCTTCAAACAAAGCAACAGGGCGATTATCTTTTACAAGAACAAAGTCCACTTCGTGTCTATTCTTATCTTTTATATACATGACTTCGAAATTTCCCAACCCTGTTTCAGTGAGTCGTGATGCCATTCCGAGGAGACTTACGGCAATCAGATTTTCAAAACGGTAACCTGTATCGGAAATATTCGACCAGTCGTAGAAGTACAGCTTGGCCTCCTTCTTCACGGAGCGCAGAATATTTTTATGCCATGGCCTGATTGTAAAAATCAGATATAACTCTTTCAAAATCTCAAGCCAATTCGCTATCGTTGCATGGTGGTAGCCGGTATCTTCGCGCAGGGAATTAATGCTAAGCGGAGATCCGACCTTTGTGGGAAGTATTTCTATAAGTTGTTCAACGCCTCTTATATCTGCGATCCTTGATAAATCACGTATATCCTCTTTTGCAAGAAGCGTTTTGTATTCACCCTGCCATCTCCGGTGAAATCTCGGCGAACCCTTAAGGAATGGTTCAGGAAACCCGCCAAAGGTAAGCAGATTTGCAAGATGACTCTCAAGGCCGGCATTGTCTACTTTTCTGGCATAATTAACCAACAAATCTCCTTTTGTAAAAACCTCATCGTTTTTAACAATATAAGAGAAGTTCTCTGCCGCCTCCGGCAGTCCAAGAGGGAACATCTGGTATGAAAAGTACCGTCCTATTAAAGAATCTCCTGATTTTTTGTATAAGCCCAGACGGGCGCTGCCCGTAACAAGAAGCCTTATGTTGTCTTTGCTGACATCATAAATGCCCTTGAGAATATTTCGCCAGTTTTTGTGCTTATGGATTTCGTCGAAGACAAGAGGGACGGGTTCACCTTTGAATTTATTGTCAATAATATTCCTGAAATAAAGGGGGTTTCTGTTATATTCTTTCATAACAACCGGATCGTCCCAGTTGAAATACATACTCTCAAAACCAAGGGATGCAAGCCATTTTTTTGCAAAAGTAGTCTTCCCTATCTGCCTTGGGCCTGTGAGAAATACCATTTTGCCTGCATTCATTTCGGGATCAAAAATGTATGTGCCAACCAGTCGTTCCATATAACCAATTTATACCAATATGTAAAAAAGTCAAGTCTATTTTACACAATCATGTAAAACAGACAAGAGAGAGCTCAAGGGTCAGGCCACTGACAAGGGACAGGCTGAAGACTGAAGGCGATAAAGACTGTTCAAAGTTCAATGCTCAATGTTTTCTGATTGCCATGAGCCATGGGCTTTTATCGCTTCACGGTTCGCCATCCAGTATTCAGCCTACGCTTCACCATTTACTGTCCGAGGTATAAGTCACCCTGGATAGTGATGTTTTTATCTTTAAGTTTAGCTGACAACTCTTCCTTATTTAACGCAAAGAGGGGGCTGATTTCGACCTGTATGTCAGGCGGAGCAACCACCCCCGCCGATTCCAGCCAGCCTTTATAAAGATTGACCATATCTGCGCGCGCTGTTTCAGCAGAGTCAACACCTTCCTTGTTTTTTACAGGAGAGAATTCTTCTTCCCGGATTACCTCCATGAAACACGCCTTGCCGGCAAAGGATATGGCGTCGAACACAAAGGTTTCAAATTTCCACCCGGTGACTTTTATCTTTTTGCTGTCATGCGCGATTGTGTCGATATGTTTTACGGCACGGTGGTAGGGAAGGGCGAATCCATGATAATTGAGCCGCTTAATTAACCCGAGGCTCAATACGTGTATTGCTGTATTGCCAGCCCAGTAGAGGATGTTGCCATCCTTATCGAGGGCGCGCATATCTTCTTCTTTCATTTCACTGTATTCAATAATGGCTCCCTTGCCGCCTACGGACACACAGACGCCGACTTTTTCATCAATGTTTTTGCGTTTGACGGCCTTTGTGGATATTTCCGCATTCTCCATCCTGTGATATCCGAGGAATAGAGGGTCTACTATCGTTGCGAGAGGGTTGTCCACCTGGCAGTAAAAAAGTTCTGTAATCCCCTGGTTTATCAACCGGGTAAGAAGGCCGGAATCATGGAGCGCCTTGAGAGATCCGCCATGGCCATCAGGATTTTCGAAAATACCGGTTTCATCTTTCAGGATCAGCTTTCCTTGAGGGGTAATGCTTGGAAGCCTCCCCTGCTGAAAGAAATGCACGTTTTCCCTGTTCAACCCGAAAAACGTATGTTCATTGAAGAACTTCACGGTCTCATGGTGGTTTTCGTAGCTTGTCATGATGAGGAGCGGTATCGTAGTATCATAATGTATTGATGCCGCCCCGACAGATTCACAGAAGAGCTGAAAGAGGGTTTTTCCCTTTACGGGTGATACAGGAAGGGTGCCTTTCGGGCCGTCAAAACCGAGCCTTGACCCCTGACCGCCGGCAACGATTAAAACAGCGGTTGCATGTTTTCGGATCAATGATTCTCCCAGTTGTCTTGCCTCTTCCCTGCGTGCATTTTCTTCGTCTGTTTTTGGGGTTGAAATCACTGATGCCGGTCTTATATCGCCGGAATGTACCGGTGAGGTCTTTTTGTGCATGAAATTTTCGTGTATCTTAAAAACAAGGTCTAAATTTACGCCTTGCAGGCCTTCGAGGAATTGCCTTTTTCTTTCATCGGGGAGATTTATATAATGGTCTGTTATATGCTGCTGGTTGTATGTTTTTAAGATTTCAAAGAGTGCTGTTTCAGTCATGTCTCATCTCCGGTTTATTTATTATATCTGATATCATACATTATTTGCTTAAACTTCTTCACCAGCGTTATGATGTTCTTGCCGGAGGTTGTCTCATAATGCATCTCATCCATGATGGAGCGCATTATGTGGAGCCCCATTCCGCCTATCGGCATAGCGTTTTTATTATATCATTTTTATATTCATTTATTAATTTATTTCACATGGGCCTCGCTGAAAGCATTTGTTTGCGCGTTGGCACTGCTCGGGTCTATGGCGTTTACAGTGGCCCCAACCCAGTCCGCGGGCAAGGTCGCCAATAAGCTCGACCGCTTCGCCATCGGCGACCGCGACGAGCTGAAATACAACGCCGACAGCTCACTTGATATTTTCATTCAGCATAAGTCGCCCGGCAAGGACAAGGAATCCAACTGGCTGCCGTCGCCGGACAAAGGCGTGCTTAGCGTTACCATGCGCCTGTACGCGCCGAAAGCACAGGTCGTTGATGGACGATGGGCGCCTCCGGTGGTCAAGAGAGTGGAGTAGGTGTCTAATGATTAAGAGACCACAAGGAAAGCAAACCAGCTATTATTAGTGCGTATAAAATTAGTGCGAATAAAACCTTTGTGCATTAAACATGCAGAAAAGACTGAAACGCAATCATTTGTAGCAATCTACCTCTATTAATAATCATTTTAGTTATAATGTTATCAAGTTAGGAGGTTACAAAAAGCTGCTTAAACTTGCAAACTTTGTGTTGAGAAGTTTTATCAACACGGGTATATTAAAAAAGCTATAGGTTCAAAAAAACAGGAGGGAATAATGAAAATTATGAAATGTATAGTTGGGAAGAGCTTGCTTGCTCTGTTGCTGCTTGCGAACGTAGCCTTCGCCGCCGAACCCTTGCCATCCTGGAACGACACCGCACCGAAGAAGGCCATCGTCGCCTTCGTCGAGAAAGTGACAAAATCCGGATCGCCGGACTTTGTGCCAGTCGCCGAGCGCATCGCCACCTTCGACAATGACGGTACGTTGTGGTCCGAGCAGCCGATGTATTTCCAGTTCCTCTTCGCCCTTGACCGCGTGAAGGAGCTCGCACCGCAGCATCCGGAATGGAAGACTAAAGAGCCCTTCGCCTCACTGCTCAAGGGCGACGTGAAGGACGCCATCGCAGGCGGTGAACCGGCCATCGCGCAGATCCTCATGGCCACGCATGCCGGCATGACCACTGAGGAGTTCGAGCAAATCGTCAAGGCCTGGCTCGCCACAGCGAAGCATCCCAAGACCAAGCGGCCTTATACGGAGATGGTCTATCAGCCCATGCTGGAACTGCTGGCCTACCTACGGGCGAACGGCTTCAAGACCTTCATCGTTTCCGGAGGCGAATCCGCATTTATGCGCCCGTGGACGGAGAAGATCTATGACATCCCACCCGAGCAGGTCATTGGCAGCAGCATTAAGACCAAGTTTGAATTGCGCGACGGCAAGCCGGTGCTGGTGCGCCTGCCGGACATCAATTTTATTGACGATAATGAGGGTAAGCCGGTGGGCATCAACTCACACATCGGACGGCGCCCCATTGCGGCATTCGGCAACTCTGACGGCGACCTCCAAATGCTCCAGTGGACGACCGCTGGAAGGGGTGCCCGCTTCGGCCTTATTGTGCACCACACCGATGCAGCCCGCGAATGGGCCTACGACCGTACGTCCTCCATCGGTCGACTTGACAAGGCGCTCGACGAAGCTAAGGTCAAAGGCTGGACGGTTGTTGACATGAAGAACGACTGGAAGATCATCTACCCATTCGAGAAGAGGTAACAACGGGGCAATGTCGGGCATGCCAGGTGACAACCGGTTGCAGCGGACGGCACTGGCGTGCCAGGCTGACCCCAATTTAATACTCTCTTTTAACTCATAATCTTCAATTCCTGGGTATGGTTCGTACTGACGCATTGCAGGTAAAGCTCGTATGCGCACGTTGCTTCCTGATATACGTAACATATTTTTCTTCATTCTCACCTTTCATCAACACCAGCGAAAACAGTTATTGACACAGAGGGAGCGGCCTATGATCTACTGGCCAAGATGCACCAAGGCATTGCGGAGTGGAGTACTGGAGATCTTTATCAGCCCTTGGTACGGATGGTCCAACTCCTGGATTAGAAAGAGTGATCCCGAGAGGGATAACGCGCAGAGGAGCAAAACGATAATTACCGTTGTGTTGCGAGGGGAGAACAGGCCAAAGCTGGTGAAGATAAGGGTGAGCCAGAAGACCAGTATCACGAGGAACGACATCGGGAGAGAGCTCTGTCCGAGTTGCTCGATGAGGTGCCAGCGAGCTTCGGCGATGTTGTCGCTGAGCTGCAGAGCCCGTGACTGATGCCAGCGCTGGGTATCGTTCTTTGGAGACAGTTGCTGCAGTTTGTCCTGAATATTTTCGAGCCCACCCCCTCCTCCTGTCTCACGGATCTTTGTGGTCATGTGCTTCTCTTCTGACCAGATCCTCTGGATAGTGGAGGTAACGCCGCTTCGCAGAAGATCGCGGATTTCCTTCGTTTCCGGCCCGTAATGGGCCATGACGCGGTCGAGAAGAACAATCTTTGAGGCAGTCTGCCTGAGTTCGTTGTTCATGGTATCAAAAGTTCCCTTCGCCGAGGAGATCAGCAGGCCAAGGACGAGGGCTGCCAGTGTCGCAATTATACCGGCTCCCAGCTTCACGACATCCTTTGAATCATCGTTCACATGATGTTCGGGCAAAAGGGCGCGAAGCAACATGCCGAACAGCGCGCCGCCAAAGATGCAGACAAAAGCGATTAAAGAAATTGTCAGGGATTCCACTATTAACCTCCGTCTACGGGTCCTGAAACATGCCGATCATAGGCAAGACGTGTCGCCCTTGAAAAAACAATGGGGGGCAGGACTATCTCAACGATCACCACATGCTTTAGCTGTATGACTTATCTCCTTCATCCAAGCTGACAGATCTGACTATGGTAAGCAGTTCCGGAGCTAATTTATGTATAGGATGCGCCTGCGTGATCACCTTTGCTTGCCCCTTACCACTTTCAGTCTGGTTTCGATGTTTTGATGTATTCTGTTGTTTTATTTAGCGATCATTCCTTTTTTTTACTGATTACTTTACCGTGAGCGGCCGTTAACTCCCGGGTTATTTGGGAAGTGTGCTGGTATCGTACACTGCAATGATGCGCACGTTCTGGTAACGGTGCTCGACCTGCAGTGATTCGCCCTTAGGCGCATACATGTCGCCGATGCCCGTGACCTTGTAGAAGGTGTGCGGGATGTTCACCAGGTACTGGTCAATAATGGGCATGGGGGTTTCCGAACGCGCGATACTCAGCTTCTTGTTGACCTGTGCGGTCCCGATGGCAGATGCACTGCCGATGGAAAGCAGAATAACCTTCCGTCCATGACTGGCGCGGGAGAGGTAGTCGAGGAAGGTGATGAGCCGCTGTGTCTGTGCCTGATCCAGCTTGGCTGATCCGGTCTTGAAGAATAACGTTATCTGACCGGTGCCCTGCTCGTTTGAAAGTTTTTCGAGCTTTGCCAGTGACTGCTGTGCCGTCTGTAACTCCTTGTTCTCCGTGGACTGCAGCTCTGCCATACGCTTATCTTCCTTGTTGAGATGCCCTTGCAGCTTGTCGAACTCCTTCATGCTGTTGTTGTTCGCATCCACAATCTCCTGTGCCAGTGCATCCGCCTGTACCCCGGAGGCAGCGCCTGTCCATGTGCTTTTGGGTACGGTGACCTGCTGCTGCCCGCTGGGTTGCTGCATCACGACGACCTCGGGTTTGGTAGCGCATCCGCTAAGAAGTGCCACGCTGATGAGAACTGCCATCATTGGTAAGACTGTTTTTACTTTCATGTGTTACCCTCCTGCTTGCTGTTAGTAGTGACTTTCTATACAATATACAAATGTGCATAGGGGATACAAGACATTTCTCTCAGAGGACTGGCAGGATTTAATAAGATTTCTCTGTGGTTGTTGCTTAACGGCAATCCTCCTTCTTTTTTGCCCATTCGTATGCTTTGCAATTTCCCATGCTACATGCCTTCTGAGCATCACTGCACCCACTGGTGGTATTGCCCATAAGCAAATACGCAATACCTCGGTTGTTGTATGCCATGGCAAGGTCAGGTTTAAGACGGATAACCTCGTTACAATCTTCAATTGCCTGTTGGTACAGACCAAGGTTAGCGTATGCTAACCCCCGGTTGTAGTATGCTTTGGCAAGGTCATACGGTCCCAGGCGGATAGCCTCATCATAATCCTCGATAGCATGTTGATGCTGCCCGAGGTTAGCATAAGTAAACCCACGGTTGTTGTATGCCTCCGCATAATCCGGTTTCAGGCGGATAACCTCGTTGTAATCCTCAATTGCCTGCCGCTGCTGACCGAGTTTATAGTAAGCATCACCACGGTTATAGTATATGTCGGCATCATCCGGTTTCAGGCGGATAACCTCGTTGTAATCCTCAATTGCCCGCTGGTACTGGCCGAGTTTATTGTATGCCCACCCCCGTTTGGTGTATGCTTCGGCAAGGTCAGGTTTAAGGCTGATAACCTCGTTGTAATCCTCAATGGCCCGCTGGTACTGGCCGAGTTCATCATACGCAATCCCCCGGTTGTAGTATGCCTTCGCATCATCCGGTTTGAGACGGATGGCCTCATTGTAGTCTTCAATTGCTGGCTGGTGCTGGCCCAGGTTAATGTAAGCATTCCCCCGGTTCACATATGCATCAGCAATATCCGGTTTGAGACGGATGGCCTCATTGTAGTCTTCAATTGCTGGCTGGCGCTGTCCGGGTTCATCGTATACTGTCCCCAGGTTGTTGTATCCCTCCGCATCATCCGGTTTCAGGCGGATAACCTCGTTGTAATCCTCAATTGCCCGCTGGTACTGGCCGAGTTTATTGTATGCCCACCACCGGTTGTTGTATGCATAGACATAATCCGGTTTCAGGCTAATGGTCTCATTATAGTCCTCGACGGCCCGCTGGTATTGACCGAGCTCACCATAAGCAAAACCACGGTTATAGTATGCGGTAACATAATCCGGTTTCAGGCGGATAACCTCATTGTAATCCTCAATTGCCCGCTGGTATTGACCGAGCTCACCATAAGCAAAACCACGGTTAAAGTATGTATCTGCATCATCCGGTTTCAGACGGATGGCCTCATCGAAGTCCTTGAAGGCCTGTTGGTATTGCGCAAGCTTGCTATAAGCAATCCCCCGGTTGTAGTATGTCTTCGCATCATCCGGTTGCAGGAGGATTATCTTGTCGAAGTTCTCGATTGCTCGTTGGTACTGACCAAGGTCATAATAAGTTATTCCCCGCTGCTCGTAGGCATCGATATAATCCGGTTTAAGACGGATGATCTCATCCAGGTATTCCGTCGCCTTTTTCGGATCGGTGTATTTGCCGTTATTTGTGTCCCACAGGGCGAACAGCTTATCAAACCAGTCCACCGCCGTGAGCCCCTGGGATGCCTCCTGAAATTGCTTCTCCAAATCCTTGCTGCTTTTGTTTTGTGCTATTAGGCGCAGGTTTTCCTCTTCCAGTTTGGCTATCTTATCCAGCAGTTCCTTCTCCCTCTCTCTGGCCTGGTTGAGGTTTTCCAAGTGGGTTCTGTTTTGCAAAAGGTTCTCGACTCTGGCTTCCAGAAAGGATGTATCAATAACCACCTTGACCACGACTTCAATGCCAGAGTCATCCCCGCTGATGTAACTCTTCTGTGATACAACCTCTGTCTTCAAGACACCTGCTGTCAGGGCAAGGATTTCATCTTTCTCTACCCGTAAGTTTTTGACAACAATGAGACCTTCCACATAGACCCATGCCATTTCCAGGGCTTCCCGTTCTGCTCGTGCCACCGCGGCAATCCTGGCATCATCAGGGGATTGATTACCCTCAAAAGGTTGTTTGACTGTGTGGGTGACGGTCTTCATCTCTCCTGACGCAGGGAAGGGGATAAGGCTCAGAATAACCGCCACGATAACGGCAAAGCAGAAGAAGGAATATGCCTGAATAGTTGGAATATGCTTTGATAACACATCTCTCACGAATTACCCCCTGTGGTTATATCAAGGCATAGAAATATTAACTTCAACCATTTTCGTTTATATCATGAATGGTCAAGATATTCACTTTTTATTACGTTGAGGAAATGCAAGATTTATGCTCTCTTTCAGATGGAAATCCGCAATCTCTGGTGTTGGCTGATTTCAATTACCAATTGACTCTATTTAAACGTAAAAAATCCTGTGCCTGTTGATGACCGAACCTTGCTGCAGTTTTATAATCCACGACTGCCCGCTGATAGTTCCCAAGATTATGATAAGCAATACCGCGATTAAAATAAGCCAGTGTAAGTCCGGGGTTCAGCTCTATTGCCTTGTCAAAATTCTTAACTGCCTGCTGGTAGCTGCCAAGATTGTCAAGGGCAGTTCCGCGATTATAATAGGTTAATGCATCTTTAGGGTTTAGTTCGATGGACTTATCATAATCTCTGATTGCCTGCTGGAAATTCCCGGACTCAGCATATGCAGTTCCGCGCCCGCTGTAGGCCTTTGCAAACTTCAGGTCGAGAACGATGGAATTGTTATAGGCGTCAATAGCATCGTTGAGATATCCTGAGGCCTGATATGACCTCCCTTTTTCAAACCATTCAACCGCATTTAACTCTTTGGTGCTTCTCTGATATGCCCCTGATTTTTCCCGCTTCTCTTCGCCCTTTACCACCATTAACTCGTCCTTCAGTTTCTCGTTTTCCCTTAACAGTTCTTCTGATTTTCTCCTTACTTCCTCCAGTTCTTTTGTCTTTTGACGGTTTTTACGAAGGTCATCGATAGCTTTGATGACCTCATCAGGGTTTGCCATGATTCTGGCTTTAAGATAGTATACATGACCGTCCCATCTCTCAGTTATTACGTCTGTTTTTACTATTCCAGCGGGAAGGGTGATAATCTGCTCTTTTGTAAGTTGAAAATTTATTATTTCTGTCCTGGTTTCAAGATAGGCCCCGAGATCTTCCAAAAGAAGTCTTTTTATCTGTTCAAGGGCAATTGCCCTGCTTGTAATTTTGCTATCTGCATCGCTTGCCCGATAGGTATACTCTTTCTCAAAGGTTTTTATTTCAGCAGCGACAGGATCCGTGATAAGGAGGAATATTGAAACAAAGACTAAGATTGATAATTTTATACCACCAGGTATTTTCCTTCTCATGAATTATCCGGGATATTTAAAAGCATCATATTATGTCATATGTTGGTTTATCTAAGCATATCAATGGGGTCACACCCCTCTACTATTGACCAGTATTTGTTCAATGAGCCGTCTAATGTCAGCATCATCATCGATATTGAGGATAAGTGGTTTCATAGTCTGTTTTTATCCATATATTATGTCAACGCTCTCAATATATTGTGATAGCTTTTCGATCCATTTTTTTATTTCTTCAACATCATTCTCTTTTGCCGCCTTTTCTATAGATGCCCCTATGGTCGTAATTTCGTCAAAACCATAACCCCCACCGGAACCTTTCATGCTGTGCCCCAGGATACGGATGTTTTCAAAATCACCGCTTTCAAGTGAAGCGCGTATAGATTTGATGTCTTTATGCCTGTTCCCGATATAGCCCGGGATAAGATCTTCAAGGTCTTTATCAATACGGACAATGATTCTTTTGCTTTCCGTCATGGTGCCGTCCTGCGTCATAGCATTTACCTCCATGCTTTAATTACAGGCTGAAGCAAAATAGAGGCTGAGGTCTTCAGTCTAAACACCTTCAGTCTGCGGATTGTTGACCTTGTCTTCATAATTATATCGTACCGTGATGTTTTGCATTTTGCAACTGGTATATATATTTCAAGGTAATGAAGGGCCGATATGTACTTTACTTTTTTCTATTGTACATGATGTTTTTTTGGCATAAAATCACAAGACCAAGGAACAAGGAAAAAGGAGCAAGGACCGATGTTTTTTTATTAACCTTTCACCTTTCACCTTCAACCTTTCACCTTAAGAAGGAGGTCATCATGTCTGAAGTACGTTATAATGTCATTACCGGTGATTGGGTAGTCATTGCAACCGAAAGGGCAAAACGCCCCGAGGATTTTGCCCATGTTAAACAAAAAAAAGAATTACCTGCTTTTGATCCTGCATGTCCCTTTTGCCCTGGCTGTGAAGATAAAACACCGCCGGAAACGTTTCGATTGTCTGATACTGAAGGAAGATGGACTGTCAGGTCTATTCCCAACAAATTTTCTGCATTTTCCCCTGAGGGGGACGTGGTAAAGCATAAAGTTGATTCAAGGCAATTCATCTCAGGAGTTGGTCTCCATGAGGTTATTGTTGAGACACCCCAACATAATATGACTGCAGCGCTCCTTCCCCTTGCCCACGTTGAGCAGATTTTAGAGATGTATAAAAATCGTTTAATCGCCTTTTATAAAGACCCGAGAATAGAACATGTTATCATTTTCAAGAATCACGGGGAAGGGGCGGGGACTTCTCTGGAGCATCCCCATTCACAAATCGTTGGCACGCCGGTAATCCCCGGACAGGTAATGAGCCGTCTTGAAGAAGCGATCCGGAACTATTATTATGTGAATTTTGGTGAATGTGTTTATTGCCTTTATCTTTCAAATGAGCTGAGCGATAAAGTGAGGATAGTGGGGGAAAATAAGTCTTTTGTGGCCTTTATACCATACGCGGCCCTCTCACCATTCCATCTGTGGATATTTCCACGGAGACATGTGTCATGTTACGGCAGCATAAGGGATGAAGAGATATCTGACCTGGCCGCCATTCTCAAAGAAATGCTGTTACGATTATATATAGGACTGGACAATCCCGATTTCAATTATATGGTAAGGTCGCTTTCACCGAAAGAAGCAAATTCAAAATATTTTCATTGGTATATTGCGCTTGTTCCGAGGGTATCCCAGGCAGCAGGTTTTGAACTTGGCACAGGTATGTTTATTAATACTGCATTGCCTGAAGCAAGCGCACAATTTTTGAGAGACGTGAAAATATAACAGACTGAAGCTTATCTGAGTTTATATTTTTTAGCCCATTGGGCAACGTGTATGGGGCTTTCGAGCACCTCAACTCCTGCTGAGCGCAATGCCTCATGCTTTCCTGCCACAGTTCCTGAAGAGCCGCGCACAATGGCACCAGCATGGCCCATCCGCTTACCCTGCGGTGAATAGCGTCCCGCGATGTAAGCAGCAACGGGCTTGCTCATTCTTCTGGAGATGAACCCGGCGGCCTTCTCTTCCTGTTCTCCTCCAACTTCGCCAACTACGATTACCGCGTCGGTACCTTCGTCTTCTTCGAAGAGTTCGAGGATATCGGCAAGGTTCCTCAGGACAACCGGATCGGCTCCCATGCCTACGACGGTGCTCTGACCCACATTGTTCTCAGAGAGAATGCCTGCAAATTCATAGGAGAGTGTGCCACTGCGGGAGACGATACCCACACGGCCCGGTGCAAAAAGAGATGCAGGCATGATGCCCATTTTACCTTTTCCGGGAGCGAGAATACCCGGGGTTGTTGGTCCGAGTGCAAAAACACCCTTTTCAATGGCATGACTGCGCATTTTAACCACATCCTTAACGGGAATGTGTTCAGGTACAACAACGATGAGCTTGATTCCTGCTTCGATGGTTTCCAGAAAGGCATCGAGAACGCCTGCAGCAGGAACAAAAAAGACCGATGCATTGGCGCCTGTTTCCTTCACCACCTCCGCAACACTGTCAAAAACGGGTAATCCTTCAACGGTAGCCCCTCCCTTGCCAGGGGTGACACCACCTACGACCTTTGTCCCGTAGGCAAGCATCCACTGGGTCTGGGCGCTTCCTATACGACCGGTGATGCCCTGTACTATGACACGGGTAGAATCATCAATTAATATACTCATTAAAAACCTCTATATTATGTTGTAATGTTTTTGTATTCATTCAGTTTGATTTTATTGTTATGCCGGAACACTGTTTTCCTCCCTGCTTCGCTGCGCGCGGTGTACCCACTAAGATTCGGAATTCACTCAATCTGCGAACTCGTGCTATGCACTCAAACAGCGCAGATTGTCCTTCGGAACGTTCTTTCTCATCAAGTGGGTTCCCCAACCGTGCTCGAAGGCGCGACTCGGAAAAAGTTCTTCCAGCATCATTATGTTTAATAAACTCAGAGTCATAAATGTTTTATCGTTTTTCACTCGAACCCTCGAACCCTCGAACCCTTGACCCCTTGACCCCTTTTTATCCATTTACCAGCTCATAAAGCCTCTCAACGGCTTTTTCTATTACAGGGGCTTGCGTCGCCCCCTCCAGCAGCAAAGCTGCCGGAGCCACCCCCTCTCGCTCACTGTGCGAGCTTGAACGGCTTAATCGGCTTAATCGGTTATTTACCAACCAGCTCATAAAGCCTCTCAACGGCTTTTTCCGTTGCTGCCTCAGTCACCACATGAACACCGGCGGACCGGAATATCTCCCAGGTCTCCTCCTGACGGTTTCCGAGCGCCTTGGCGACAATGGGTATCTTCACGTTGTGTTCCTTGATATAGCGAACCACCCCTTTGGCTCCTTCGTGGATGGGGTTGATGCCACCGTAGACATTTATGAATATGGCTTTGAGGTCAGGCTTCATCATGATGAGTTCCATACAACGGTAAAGCTGATCGGCCGTAATACCCCCTCCTGTCTCAAGGAAGTTGGCCGGTTTCATTTTTTCTCCGATGATGTCCATGGATGCCATGCCAAGTCCTGCCCCGGAGGAGATGAGTCCGATATCCCCGTCGAGGTCCACATAGGTAACGCCGATCTCCCTGCCTCTTCGCTCAAGGGGGTTCTCGATCCGGTCAATACGATCCGGCAGAGGCAAACGGATCCTCGACAGGGCAGAGTCATCCACTTCCAGTACGGCATCGATAGCAATCAAGCCGCCGTTGGGAAGGACGACAAGCGGATTGATCTCAGCAATGAGGGCCTCGTAACGCACTCCGATATTAAAAAGCTGTCCGATCACATCGCTCCAGGCAGTAACGAGTTGTTGTTTGAGGCCGAGCATCCTCAGGAGACTGCGAGCCTGGTAGGGGTAATAGCCAAAAGAGGGGTCGATGTGGATTGCAGCGATCTTTTCCGGCGAGGTCTTTGCCGTTTGTTCGATCAACACACCACCTTCAGTACTGACCACAATAACAGGTTTACCCGAATAGCTATCCACCGTAATGCCCAAATACAGTTCCTTTGCAATCTCCACCTTCTCGCACACGAGTATCTTACGGACAGGCAATCCCTTAATCTCTGAAGTGAGCAGTGCATCGGCGATTTCTTTTAATTCGTCCGGCGAGGATGCCGTTTTGATACCGCCCGCAAGTCCCCGGCCACCAACGAGGACCTGGGCCTTCAACATAACGGGATAGCCTATTTCTCCAGCTATATGAAGGGCTTCGTGCATTGTTCCTGCAAGACCACGGCGCGGAACAGGGATGCGGTTCTGTTCAAAAATGTCTAATGCCTCATATTCATGAAGTCTCATAACAGTTCAATTCCTTGTTTAAGTTGTTTTATTAATTGCATAGTGCATTTATTATGAATGCAATCATCAAGTATAAATAGACAACTGATTTATGTCAATTAAAAAATTAATATTTTAATTGCAAATCAAATTTAATTGTTGTACCATATCGCATGTCACAGAATAAGACAAATGAAAAAGCAAAACAACAGGAAGACAGTAGCCAGATTGCATATCATGGAATCCGACGCATGCTTTACACTAAGGAGCTTGTGCCTGGCCAGAGGATTGCTTACCGGGACCTTGCTGAGAAACTTCAACTGAGTCCGACCCCCATCATTCAGGCCCTTAAATGGCTGGAACTGCAGGGTTTTGTTTGCCACGAAGCGAACCGGGGCTATTCTATGGCGCCCTTCAGCCTGAAAGAAATAGAAGAACTGTACGAACTCCGGGAGCTTGTCGAGCCTTCGTTAATTTCTGCCACAATCCAGTGTATTGATAAAGAAGGCCTTCGTGAGCTTAAAGCGGCACTGGAGGCTCATTTGTCAGCGGAGAGAGAATTCTATTTAAAGGAAAGGCTTTTCAAAAACAGGGAATTTCACATGACCCTGGCGTCCCTTTCAGGGAAGGCGACACAGATCCGATTACTACAGAATGTTTTCGATATGTTGTTCCTTAAGTACGGTGGGAACTACTTTCCCATGGCATCGCTTACGTCCACCGATCAGGAACATCAGGAGATATATGATGCGGTTGCATTGCGAAGTCTCGAAAGAGCCCAAAAAGTGCTCAAAAATCACCTCACCAATGTGAAGGTACAGGTCCTGTCGAGTGTCCGGAAGATATTGGCGGAGCAGGAACGGTCTCCATTCTGAAAAACAGGCAGTGCTATTACAGGGGCTTGCGTCGCCCCCTCCATCAGCAAAAGCTGCCGGAGCCTCCCCCTCTCGCTCATGGTATTCGCTATTGTAGTTCAATTTAACGTTAAGGAGGTAATACAACATGGGTCTTAAAACAAAAGAGGAATATATCGAATCTATCCGGGCTCTCAAGCCGGTGGCATATATGTTTGGAGAGCGCCTCACAAACATCGTAGATAACCCCCGTATCCGCGCAGGCATTGAAGCAACAGGAGCTACATACGATTTGGCAGAAAAGCCGGAAAACCGTGATCTTATGGTTACCACAAGTCCGCTCATCAATGAGCCGGTAAGCCGCTTTACGCTTCCGCCTGCGAGTATCGAAGACCTCGTGGCCCGGGTAAAGGTGAACCGGAAAGTTGCCAATTATGTAGGAACGTGCCACCAGAGGTGCACAGGCCTTGATTGTCTGTCCACGTTATCTATTGTGACCTACGATATTGACCGGAAATACGGGACTAACTACAATAAAAATTTTATTGAATTTTTAAAGTATATGCAGAAAAATGATCTCACCGGAAATGCCGGCGTTACGGACGTAAAAGGCGACCGTTCCCTCAATCCAAGCGAGCAGGTGGACAAGGACATGTTCCTCCGGGTCGTTGAAAAACGTGACGACGGGATTGTCGTTCGAGGGGCAAAGGCCCATCAGACCGGTTCTCTCTCGTCCCATGAAATCATCGTGCTTCCTACCAGGGCAATGGGCAAGGCGGATGTAGACTACTCGGTCTCCTTTGCCATTCCATCAGATACAAAGGGATTGATTCACGTAGTCGGCAGGTCCACCCTCGATATGCGGGAACTGGATGGCGCCGATTGCGGAAACGTTTTCTATTCCAAATACTGCCCGACTCTCATCTTTGATGATGTTTTTGTGCCGTGGGAAAGGGTCTTTATGTGCGGCGAGACAGAATTTGCAGCAGAAATGGTTATCAAGTTTTCCTCCTTCCACCGTCAAAGCCATGGCGGATGCAAATCCGGAAAGATCGACTGCATGATCGGTACAGCTCTCACTATGATGGACTATAACGGCACTTCCAAGGCCGGTCACCTGAAGCAGAAGGTTATCGATATGATACACAGGGCGGAAACTCTCTACGGCTGCTGCCTTGCCTCTTCCTATGAAGGGCAGAAACAGCCTTCCGGAAGTTACTTTATCGACACGGTACTTGCCAACGCCTCCAAGATCCACGAGGGCAGGGAAATGGCTGAAGCTACCAGATTGATGATAGATGCCTGCGGTGGCTTTGTTGCGGATTTACCTTCTGACAGAGATTTTGAGAACCCCGAAATTGGCGGTCTCCTGAAGAAGTACCTGAAAGGTGTTGATGGCGTTCCTGTTGAAAACAGGGTCAGGATGTACAGGTTAGCGGAAAAGCTGGCGCTTGAAAGCGCTGATACAATTTCCGATATCCATGGTGGCGGTTCCCCTGAAGCGCATCGTGTGACCATTTTCCGTGAAACCGATACAGCGGCTAAGAAAAAAGCAGCCAAGAGACTGGCAGGGATTAAGGATTAAAAAGACTCAAAAATAGAAGCAGTCATCTCTGATACTGCCCGTATTTTCTGCTTGAATGATAAAACAAAAAGGAGAAAAATACGGGCAGTTTATCCATCAATTCAGGCTCTTCCGGTTTTTGCGTACTTGCATAAGGGACGACGATGATCGCATAGAGAAAGCAGAATTACATGTTATGGCCTTAAAACATTCAACCCTTCAATCTTCCTGAAATCCTTTTCGTCATAGGTGTAGACAGTTGAAAGACCTTCTTCGATGCCCCAATAACCCATTACTGCATCTGCAAATTTGACGTTTTGCGTTTCGTAAGCAAGGAGCGCTTTTCTGAATACGTTTTCGAGAGAACATTTCAGTTGAGGTGTGTTTAAGGTAGCTTCAACGATTTCCCTGATTGTTTTGCGATCAAATTTATACACCTTTTCTAAAACCCATACGATTTCCAAGACAGTTACCGGCAAGAGATACAACGTGATTCCTTTATTTCCCGACTCTTTAAGGAGTTTCTCGACAGCCTTGCTCTTGCCTTCATCGTCTTTCGTCAGCAACCGCAGGATTGCGCTTGTATCAATAAACGCCTTATATCCGCTCATGGGCAGCCTCCGAAATGGCGAGTTCCCGGATTTCTTCAATCGACGCCTCCATTTTTGGTAATGTTCCGATATAGTCAAAGATAGTTTTTCCTCTCTTCAATACAACCTGCCCTTCCTTTTCTTCTATAACAAAAGTCTCGCCTACCTTGAGATCCATTTTTTTACGGATTGCTTTTGGGATTGTAATCTGCCATTTTGGTAATACCTTTACTGCCTGCATGGTTAACCTCCATAATAAATATCTGACATTCAAAAATTGTAGCACAATAAAATATTATCTGCCAAATAATAATTGGTAGCCTCGTAAATAAGTTCAGGCTTATAAGGTTGATCGGGAAATGGGCTTTCGCTGGAGGCTTTCGTTGGCGAAATGAACGGAGGGGAAGGAGCAAAGAGCGGAGATTTCCCTCCCGAATAGCGGTCTGAATCTCATCAGAGGTTTTTAAAAGTGAAAACCCGTTAAGCATCGTCCTTACAGTCTTTCCGTAGATTTTAGCAGTTGCTTGCACTGTGCAAGCAACTGCCTCTGGCAGGCCCCGCGAGGTCTCCCCTATCTGTCATTGCGGGCGACCTCTCCGGCGCCTATTCCCGAAAAATCAACATAAAGCATCGTCTTGTCTATCAGGTCCTTGAAGACATTAAGACGGTAAAGGTTATTCGAATGTGGACACATTATGAATAGTGAGAAAATATTTGTCGAACAAGTCCTCTTTTAGCATGAAAAGTACGTAAGAACCGGATGAACCGTTTTTCTTCAGAGGAGGTGAAAATCCCCGGAGTGAACATTGCGGCATGACCGGGTTTGATTGAATGTTTGTATATTGTTATTTGATTATTGGAATTTGCAGTGGGGAAGGGGGACGAACAAAAACCCTTTCGCTACTTGACAAACCGCATATCATCGTCTATAATGCAATTATAATGCATAATGGACGGTAATCAATGTACATTACAAGAACAATTGAAGATTACTTTAGAAAGGCTGCTTCTCAGTTTCCGGTAATGCTCGTTACCGGCGCCCGACAGGTAGGGAAAACCACACTTCTCCGTCATCTAAGTGATGAAAACAGACTATATGTAACTTTGGACGATCCGCTCATTCTGCGTCTGGCAAAGGAAGACCCCCCTCTGTTCATGCAACGTTTCCCTGCGCCGGTACTGATTGATGAGATACAGTATGCACCGGAACTACTCCCATATATCAAAATGGAGGTTGACCGGGACAGGAAGCCTGATATGTTCTGGCTTACCGGATCACAGCAATTTCATGTAATGAAGAACGTATCCGAGTCTTTGGCGGGGCGGGTAGGCATTGTTCAGCTTCTTGGCCTTTCCAGGCAGGAATGCGTTAGTCAAGGTCAGAAATCTACCCCATTTCTGCCCGTTCCCGAAGAATTCGACAAACGTGCGTTGTCAGGCGGGTATATCTCATTGAAAGAGTTGTACCGGATTATCTGGCGAGGCTCTTTCCCGGTCATTGCTTTAGCTGAGGATACTGACCGTGATTTATTTTACAGTTCCTATGTTCAGACATATTTACAGAGAGATATTCGTGATCTTGCGCGTGTCGGCGATGAGGTGTCTTTTATACGTTTCCTTCGGGCTGCCGCCGCACGCACCGGACAGCTTTTGAATATGGCAGAACTGGCAAGGGACGCTGATATTGCTCCCAATACGGCCAAGAACTGGATTTCCATTCTTCAGGCATCGGGGATCATCTATTTGCTGCCATCGTTTCACACAAACATTACCAAGCGGTTGATCAAATCCCCGAAACTCTATTTTCTGGATACCGGCATGTGCGCCTATCTTACCGAATGGTCCAGCCCGGAAACGCTCGAAGCGGGTGCCATATCTGGC
This sequence comes from Pseudomonadota bacterium, assembly GCA_026388315.1. NCBI lineage: Bacteria > Pseudomonadati > Pseudomonadota > Pseudomonadota bacterium. Next base: position 21,600 of record JAPLKA010000054.1, read on the forward strand.
GCAATCCTGGAGACATGGATTCTCTCAGAGATTCTGAAAAGCTGGTGGCACAACGGACGCAGTACGCCCTTCTACTATTACAGAGACAAAGACCAGAAAGAAATTGACTTGCTTATAGTGCAGGACGGAACAGTCTATCCCTTGGAGTTTAAGAAAACCGCCTCGCCTGACAAAAGTATAGCGCGTCATTTTAAAACGCTTGGAAACCTCAGGATGCCGGTTGGCGGTGGAGCTGTAATATGCCTTGTATCACAGCCTATCCCTCTTACTGCTACAATTACCGCCATCCCTGTCGGTGCAATCTGAAAAATATCGCTGCTGCATAGAAATTTCATTGCGAGGCTCCTTTTCGGGGGTAAAATGGGCACTTTAAGACCAAAAAGTGGATTAAGGATTGATGGATTAAAGTAATCCATAATCCCTACTCCCTAATCCAGTATTTTTAAAGGCTTGGTCCGACCCCAATCCCAAAATATCACGATTCGTGTCAGTAGCTCTTAAGGTTTTCTTCCGCCCGCCCTGTGTAATGAATTTGCTATTCTATTTCACCGGGATATGTATCCGATGTTATCCAATGGGCAGGTGCTACGAAAACGGCGAGAGGTTGAAGGAAGACACCGATCAAATGCTTTTTTTCGTTTTAACTGTTGTCAGTTTCCCTTTTCCCCCAATTTGTAAACTTCTGTAGCGCTTCTCTATTAATCTCTTCCACGCTTTTCCCTTTATTCTCCTCATGAAGCCTGTGTCTTACCTCATGTAGCTCCCATAATAGTACATCTTCGTTTTTTTTATAGCTATTCCTATAAGTTTCCATAATTTGCTCCCCCGAACATTTCTAATGAACCGATTTCTATGGTTTTATAATGCAACTTCTTATTAATTTCATGAATTTTTCGCACAGGATTAATGCTCACTATGTGCTTAAAATTCCATGATGCCAATGCATCAATACCATTCACGGCAGCTATGGCGATATGGCGTGCATCCTCCGGTTCTGAGACCGGAATTGCTCCCTTTTTCGTGTACTCACTTGCCAAATAAATGGCTTTTTCAGATTGCTCAAGCACTTTTACATTATGTTTCAATATTAAATCCTTGATATTTTGCTTTCTTGTGTTGTTTTCCATTCGCTCAATCTCTTCAATAGTGATGGTGGATATATATAATTCATACTTTGATGCTTGATTCTCAAACCATTTTTGTGTGATTAACTGCCTTAGTGGCTTTGAATAGTCAAAGTATGCGCTCGGGATTGATGTATCAAGGTACAGCTTAATTTTTATTTTCTTCGGCATTGTCAATATATTACCACAAATGAATGATGCAGGTAAATTTTTGTGGAGTTTTTTATTTACATAATATTTCACGTCTTCTTTTTAATGTCTTCCTGCTCCATGTTTAGCGTCAACTTATCCAGAAAGAGTGACATCCCTGACGATAAACCATGTATTGCGTAATACTCGCCGTGGAGTGTCCTTAAGTCACTTTCAGCGCCCTTGTCTCCCTGAAATAATACCCGCGCAAGGCCTTATTGATATTTCTTTCCAGTTGTTGCCGTATTTTTTCATCAGACCGAAGGCATTCCAGTTGAATTTTTCTGCCTTGTTCTTCATTTTGTACTTTGTCAGTGCCTGACCTCTATGCTGTGCTCCTTCCGGCATCATACTGTTAAAACAAGACTGAGAGGTTACATTTTTTTTGCTTATTTTGATTTTAGCGAAAGGCAAGCTGGTATATCAATTGTTCGCCGTGAATTGACTTGACAACCATGCGATGCTGACGTACTATATGTAGTACGACAAAGAGGAGATAATAAATGACAACATTATCGGCATCGGAAGCAAGGAAGAAACTATTTAATTTAGTCGATGAGGTGAAGGAAACACATGTTCCTGTTCAGATAGTAGGAAAACGCAGTTCAGCAGTTCTGATTTCTGAAGAAGACTGGCGGGCTATAGAAGAAACTCTATATCTTACGTCCATACCGGGTATGCGGGAGTCCATCAAGAGAGGTCTTAAGACGCCTGTTGAAAGGTGTGCCGAGGAACCGGGCTGGTGACGTGGCGTTTGGTATATACAAAACAGGCTCAAAAAGACGCAAAGAAGATAGCGCAGTCCGGCCTCCAATCTGAAGCCTTACGCCTCTTAAATATTCTTCGTAAAGACCCATACCAAAATCCGCCCCGTTTTGAAAAGCTCGTTGGAGACCTCTCCGGTGCCTATTCCCGAAGAATCAACATACAGCATCGCCTTGTCTATCAGGTTCTTGAAGATATCAAGACGGTAAAGGTTATTCGAATGTGGACACATTATAAATAGTGAGACAATATTTGGTGAAGTCAATACAGCCAATCGGCAGGAAAAAATACGGGCAGTTTGTCTATAAAATCAGGCCCTTCCGGTTTTTGCGTACTTGCATAAAGCATCTTTCTTCCTTCCTGCTATACGTAACATAACTTCCTGTACTAATATAGTTTTGGATTTTGTAAACCATCGATGCTTTCAAGCGGCAACAATCATTTACATATTTGTAATTTTGTATAATTTTATTGTTCAATATGGTATTTTTATGCGGTGATGGGGTCCACCTTTTAACCGCCTTTCATGGGCTAATGACTCCTACCTATAATGAACCATCTCCTGTAAAAACCTTTTTAAAACAATGAGGGCTTATGGGAGGTTTATGGGAGGAGTAGATGGAATATCAAGTACAAAATAATATTTTCAACGTAAATCACAGCACAGCAGGTCAGATCGTAAAACGAATAAAAGATATAACAAAAGAATTCAATATTGTATCTCTCGGTCGACAGATTGCAGCATGTGAAGACCTTTTCGTTGAAAACCCCCTGATTGATGTTGCAATACTTGGCCAGTTCAAGGCGGGCAAAAGTTCTTTTATAAATAGCCTCATAGGGAGGCCAATACTTCCCGTGGGGGTTATTCCAGTTACAACGGTCATTACACGCCTCCAGCACGGACTCGATGAAAGGGCAATTGTCACATATTTTAACGGGAAGCAATCAGAGATTCCCCTCGATAACATAGAGGAATACATATCAGAGGCTAAAAACAGAGCGAATCATAAGGATGTGGAGGTAGTCGACATTGAAACAGCATCACTCGCACCCTATGCAGGGCTTAGGATTGTAGATACTCCGGGATTAGGGAGCATCTTTAAATATAATACGGAACTTTCCGAGGAATGGTTCCCCAAGGTAGGGGCTGCCATAGTTGCCATAAGCTCCGATCGACCCCTATCAGAAAATGATCTTAATCTAATTCGTGAGCTTATGGAGTTTAGCCCTAAAGTTGTTCTGTTACTTACAAAGGTTGATCTTCTCTCCGAGGAACAACAGAAAGAAGTTGTAAAATTTTTTATGGATTCAATTAAAAGAGAATTTAACAGGGATTTTCAGATACTGCTATACTCTACCCTCAAAGAAACCGATCTATACAAACATTGGCTTGACCAGTTGCTTCTCAACCTGTCACAAAACCGAGACACAGAGTTCAAGGGCATTCTTCTACATAAATCAAATTCTCTTATCAGGCACTGTCTGAGTTACCTTCAAATTGCCCTCAAAACATCAACGAAGGCTGATTCCGACAGGGAAATGTTAAAAAAACTCATCCTTGATGAAAAGGTAAACTATGAGTTAATACAATCAGAACTTTCCCTGATCGCCCGAGAAAATATGCAAAAAACTCGAACACTAATAGCAGCATATCTCAATGACACAAAGAGGAAACAACTCATTCAAAAACTCCTTGAAATGCTAACCGAAGAAATGCCGAAATGGAGAGGAACTCTCTGGGGGCTTACCAGACAATACGAAGACTGGCTTATGGAAAATATGGTAACAGAAATGGACCACATATCAAGGGCAGACTATAAACATTTTTTTGGAACACTAAAGAAGGCTCATAGCAGCATATCTCGTTCTGTTGAGTTTTTTAGAAACATGCTTGACAGCAACATTGAAAAAGTTCTGGGTATTCGACTCGGTGGTGTGGACTGGGTGATTGATGTCCCTGAGCCAACACATCCTGATGTAGTTTTCACCAAAATTTTTGATTTTCATTTCGATACTTTATGGTTCCTTTTTCCCATGTTGATCTTCAGAGGGGTATTTGAAAAACATTTTCTAAAACAAATTCCAAGGGTGGTTGACATACATCTTTCCCGCCTCGCATATCAGTGGGAAGTCCGCATTAACAAGACTATAGAGGCAATGAAAGACCAGGCATTGAAATACATATACGATGAACTCTCCACAATTGATGTTCTCCTTTTACAGACAACCGGACAAACCGACAAAATCAACACCATTATTTATGAATTAAGGGAGCTATCGGAGGACATAGGAGCTTAAACAACTTATTTAATAAAACATTTCATCCAGTAATTCTTAAATGTTAGATGTGAGGATACACGCACTTTGTAGGTGAAACAAAGTAATCCTCTTTAGGCATGAAAAGTACGCAAGAACCTGAAGAATCGTTTTTCTTCAGAGGAGGTGATTATCCCTGGAGTGAACATTGCGAAATGACCGGGTTACCATACTTAAGCGAAGCGGAACATTCCCGCATATTTGCGGGATGAGGAGACCCTGACTACAGGCAATAAAAAATAATGAGCCATAAAAGAATTAAAACTGACCGTACAGCCACAGGGTTCCTCAAGTGATCCCCCTTCGGGGGACAGGCGCAAGCTTATATGGGAATCTATTTAGCTCGCACGGCGAGCGAGAAGGGGAGGCTCCGACGGCTTGGCTGGTGGAGGGGGCGACGCAAGCCTCTTTGATAGTATGGTCGGGAATGAAGCTCAGAGAACGGAAGGGATATTTACCACATTTTTGTTGTAACCGCCGAACAAATTATCCTGGAAAGCACCGGCAAGGAAAATCATTCCTTGACTTAACTACCTGTAAACATGTATAATTATGGACTTTTATGGAGGTGACCTTGAGAGACAAACAATGTGGACTGGTTAAAAATGAAGACATAGGAAAAACGCTGAACCTTTCCGGATGGGTATTCAGGAGAAGGGACCATGGCGGGCTCATATTCGTAGATATAAGGGATGTAACGGGTATTGTACAGGTTGTTTTTTCACCTGAAATTTCCGCAGAGGCGCATGAAAAAGCCGGTGACATAAAGCAGGAATATGTTATCCGTGTGACCGGAAAGGTAGAAAAAAGGCCTGAGGGAACGGAGAACCTTGGTATCCCTACGGGTGAGATCGAGGTACTGGTAAGTACATTCGATATTCTCAATACCTGTAAAACCTTGCCATTTCAGTTGGACGACGAAGAGCCAAATGAGTCGCTGAGATTGAAGTACCGATATCTGGACATGAGAAGACCTGAAATACAAAAGATTTTTATCGGAAGGAGCCGTGCGTATAAGGTAACGAGGGATTATTTTGAGTCGAACGGGTTTTATGAGTTTGAGACACCTTTTTTCACGAAAAACACACCCGAGGGCGCACGGGATTTCATTGTACCGAGCAGGCTGAGCCCGGGCATGTTTTATGCGCTCCCTCAATCTCCACAGCTTTTTAAACAGATTTTGATGATAGCCGGTTTTGATAAGTATTTCCAGATCGCCAGGTGTTTCAGGGATGAAGACTTGAGGGCAGACCGGCAGCCAGAATTTACCCAGATCGACGTGGAGATGAGTTTTGTCGATGTTGATGATATCGTTGCCATGAGTGAAGGGTTGATAAAAGACCTCTATGAAGCCCTGAAAGGTGAACCTTTGCAGATACCTTTTATGAGGATGTCTTATGATGATGCTATGGAAAAGTATGGGACCGACAAACCTGATTTGCGGTTTGAACTTCCAATGATAGAATTGACAGATATTTTTAAGGAAACTGAGTTTGGTGTTTTTAAGAAAACCATAGAAAGCAATGGGGCAATAAAGTCTCTGGTATTGAAAGATAAAACCCTTTCGAGAAAAGACCTTGACACTGCAGTTGATGTTGCAAAGGAGATAGGCGCCGGAGGACTGATCTGGATACGGAAAGAAAATGGTATTTTGCAGTCGCCCATTGTGAAGTATTTAAAAGATAATGAAAAATCAGCTATGAATGAAAGGCTTGGCCTTTCAGATGGTGATGTAACATTCATTATGGCTGACAAACGGAATAAAGCAAATGAAAATATGGGTAAATTCAGGCTCTATCTCGGGGGAAAGTACGAGTTAATAAAAACGGACGAGTTCAGATTTCTCTGGGTGGTTGATTTTCCGCTCCTTGAGTATAGCGAAGAAGAAAAGAGATATATGGCGAGACACCATCCTTTCACGTCGCCTCAGGGTAATATCAGGGACTTTAAGGGTGATTATGAATCAATAAAGGCCAAGGCCTATGACCTTGTTTTAAATGGTGTTGAAATAGGTGGAGGCAGCATACGGATATTCAGAATGGATGATCAGATGGAGATGTTTAAACTCCTCAACATAAAAGAAGAAGAAGCCATTGAAAAGTTCGGATTTTTATTGGAAGCCCTTGAAATGGGGGCACCGCCCCATGGCGGCATCGCATTTGGTTTTGACAGGATTCTCATGATGTTAATGAGGCTTGATAGTATCAGGGACGTAATACCATTCCCGAAGACACAGAGAGGCACCTGTTTACTTACTGGAGCGCCATCCAGGATAGCGCAGAAACAGTTGAACGAGCTGAAGATACGAACCACAGCAGAATCAACGTGAAAAGTGAAACGTGAAACGTGAAAAGTGAAAAACCGTATATCGTACATCGTACATCGAAGTACGAACGACGAAGTACGGGTTGTAACGAAGTACGAACGACGACCGACGATGTACGGGTTTTAGGCTGTGAACCGTGAACTGAACAGGGAGGTCTAATTGAAAAAGAAAAAAGGTTTTATCTTTAAAAATGTTCCAAAACACGCGAAATATCCGTTGATTGATGTGGAAACCCCGGAACTCTTCAGGGATGTTTTTCCATATACCGATATGTGTAAGGTAAAGTTTGATCACAAGATAGAATTGATTGACCCTCCCGATGAGATATATATCACCGACACAACATTCAGAGACGGTCAGCAATCCAGACCTCCTTTTACAGCAATCCAGATTGAAGATTTGTTTGACCTCATGCACAGGCTTGGCGGTCCCAACGGTGTTATAAGACAGTGTGAATTTTTCCTTTATACGGATAAGGACAAAGAAGCAGTAGTGAAATGCATGGAAAAGGGTTACCGGTACCCTGAGATTACCGGGTGGATCCGCGCGGTAAAGGAAGATCTGCGGCTCGTTAAAGAATTGGGGCTGAAGGAGACAGGGATTCTTACGAGTGCTTCTGATTATCATATTTTTATGAAATTCAAGAAATCAAGGTCACAGGTTTTTAAGGATTATATAAAGATAGTTGAGAGCACCGTTGAGCAGGGAATCATTCCGAGATGCCATTTCGAGGACATTACGAGGGCCGATATATACGGTTTTTGTGTTCCCTTTGCCCAGGCGCTTATGAACATTTCAGAGGATGCAAAGATCCCCGTCAAGATAAGGTTATGCGACACCCTCGGTATTGGTATTACTTATCCTGGTTCAGCGCTCCCGAGATCAATGGGTAAGATAATACGGGCAATGATAGACGACGCAGGGGTTCCGTCAGAGTATCTTGAATGGCATGGACATAACGATTTCAATAAAGTAATTGTGAATAGCGTAAGCGCATGGCTCTACGGATGCTCATTCGTAAACGGTACGCTTCTCGGCATCGGAGAAAGGACAGGCAATGCCCCGATTGAAGGATTGATAATGGAATATATTTCGCTTATCGGTGATGACAACGGAATGGATACTACAGTAATTACCGAGATAAGAAACTATTTTGAAAAAGAGTTGGGGCATAATATACCGAAAAGTCAACCTCTTGTGGGTGTCGATTTCAATGCAACATCTGCCGGTGTCCACATTGACGGAATATTGAAGAATCAGGAGATATACACATCTTTTGATACGAACAAAATTCTTAACAGACCCATAACGGTAAATATAACGGATAAATCAGGCCTTGCAGGGATTGCCCACTGGATAAATGCACATTTCGCACGGACCGGAAAAGACAGGATAGAAAAGATTCATCCTTCTGTCGGGAAAATCAATAAATGGATTGTCAGGCAATACGATGAGGGCAGGGTAACGTGCATGTCAGACAATGAGATGGAGCATCTTGCGAGAAGGTACCTCCCGGAAATCTTTATTTCCGAGTTTGAGCTCCTCAAAAAGAAGGCATACGATATGGCCGCACATCTTATTGAGAGATACATTGAAGACCCTGAAGTCATGACTATGGTTCCTGAGAGGCAGGAGGAAATATTGAAGAACGTCGTAGAGGAGTATCCTTATATTCAGTTTGCCTATTCAGTTAATAGTGAAGGTATTAAGACTACGAAAAACATCACGCAGGCCGTAGACAAGGCAAAATATCACAAGATAGGTATGCATGAGGATTTTTCAGACAGGGATTGGTTTATCAACCCCATGAAGACCGGAAAGGTAAACGTAACAAACATCTATTCCTCCAGGATTACAGGCGCATTATGTGTTACGGTGTCCGGCCCCATCAGGGATGAGTACGGAGATATCACCGGTGTTCTGGGTTTTGACATACGATTTGAGGACCTTACCAAAGCAGAGGAACAATAATAAATGGGTAAGACAATAGCTGAAAAGATTTTAAGCATGAATACGGGCGTTGACCTGAAACAGGGAGACTATGCCATTGTGAATGTTGACAGAATACTCCTGCAGGATGGTACTGCCCCTCTTGCAATCAGAAAATTCAACGATATGGGCTTTAAATCTCTCTTTAATGGGAAGCGGGTGAATTTCTTTATTGATCATGCCTCGCCCAGCCCGAGAATGGAGCTTTCCAACGACCAGATCGCCATAAAGGCATTTGCAAAAACTCATGGTGCGAATGTGTATGAGGTTGGTGATGGAATCTGTCATCAGATTATGTCGGAAAAGATACTGGCCCCTGCTGAAGTGCTTGTAGGCGCCGATTCACACACCTGCACAGGGGGCGCCCTCGGCGCCTTTTCTACAGGGATGGGCTCCACGGACGTTGCAGCGGCAATGGGGCTGGGGAAGATATGGATGAGGGTCCCTGAAGGCTTGAAGTTTGTAATTGAAGGGAGATTTTCTCCTGGAGTATTTCCAAAAGACTTAATCCTTAAGATCATCGGCATGTTGGGTGCAGATGGCGCTACTTACAGATCGATGGAGTTTACCGGCTATGCTGTCAAACGCCTTGATGTAGAAGACAGAATGACCATTGCAAATATGGCGGTAGAAGCCGGCGCAAAATGCGGTCTCTTTCCCTCTGATGATATGACACGCCTTTACCTCAGGCGTTGCGGAAGGGAGAAACAGAATATTCAAATTTTACCCGATGAAGACGCCAGATACGAAAAGACCTACAAAATTGATCTCACTTCCCTGACCCCTATGGTCAGCCTTCCCCATGAAGTGGATAATGTAAGGAGCATCGCCGATCATGAAACAAAAACAATCGCCGTTAACCAGGTTTTCATCGGCTCATGTACCAATGGAAGAATAGAGGATTTACGAATAGCCTCGATTATCATGAAGGGAAGAAAAAGGCATAAGGATGTAAGATTTCTTGTGTGCCCAGCCTCAAGGTCGGTCTATTATCAGGCAATGCAGGAAGGTATTCTGACTACGTTGTTTGAGGCAGGGGCAACAATACTGCCGCCGGGATGCGGTCCCTGCATCGGGCTTCATCAGGGGGTTCTGGGAGATGGGGAGGTGTGTATTGCCACATCGAATAGAAACTTTTTGGGCAGGATGGGAAACCCTGATTCACATATCATCCTTGCTTCTCCTGCCACTGCTGCTGCGAGTGCCCTGAAAGGAAAATTAGCAGATCCGCGGGAGGTTTTTGATGATTTTGAGCGGTAAGGCATGGAAATTTGGAGACAATATCTCTACAGATCATATAACGCCCGGCAGGTTTTATCATTTGCGATCTAATCTTGAAGAGCTGACTAAGCATGTTTTTGAGGATATTGCCCCTGGTTTTAATACAAAAGTTTCACATGGCGATATTATTGTGGGCGGTAAAAATTTTGGATTGGGTTCGAGCAGGGAACATGCACCGCTCATTATTAAAATGGCCGGCATTGATGCCATTGTGGCGAATTCCTTTGCACGGATATTCTACCGTAATGCGATAAATGTGGGACTCGCTGCGATTATCTGTCATGTGGATGACATTGATGAGGGCGATGCAATTGAGATAAAAGTAGATGAAGGCCAATTTCTGGATAAGACAAAGGGTATTGAAAAAAGATTTTCCCCGCTCCCGCCGATTATGCGGGAGATTTTGAGAGAAGGGGGACTTGACCGGTATATCAGGAAATATGGAGGGCTGAAAGTTTAATGGAAAAGATTGTTATTCCGTACATTGCTGGTGACGGCACTGGAGAGGATATCTGGAAGGCATCGAAAGAGGTGCTGGAAGAGTCAGTTTTAAAGGCCTATGATGCTGAGAAAAGAATTGAGTGGGTAGAACTCCTTGCAGGGCAGAAGGCGCTCGAGAAGACAGGATCATTATTACCGGAAGAAACCATAGAGGGTATCAAATTCCATCGGTTAGCGATTAAGGGACCGCTCACAACCCCGGTTGGCGGAGGCTTCAGGAGCACAAATGTCTACCTGAGACAGGTATTCGATCTCTATGTGTGTATGCGGCCTGTCCGTTTTTTTGAAGGGCTGCCAAGCCCCTTAAAAGCACCGGAGAAGGTGGACATAATTATTTTCCGGGAAAACACGGAAGATATTTACAGAGGGATAGAATGGAAAGAGGGGACCCCTGAAGCGAGTACTTTTATTCATTTTCTCAGGGAAAAGATGAACGTTACGCTATCAGACGACAATGGTGTGGGTGTTAAGCCAATCAGCAGACACGGCACAGTGAGGTTTGCCAGATGGGTTATCGATTATGCGATAAAAAACAGGAGAAATGCCATCACCGTTGTCCATAAAGGCAACATTATGAAATATACGGAAGGTGCATTCAGGGAATGGGCATATGATACGGCAAAGGAGTTCGGGGAAAAGATTATATTCGATAATCCCCCCTTAATCCCCATTTTACCAGACAACAAAGTGTTTTTTAACGACAGAATCGCAGACAATATGTTCATGCAGGTTATCTTGAGACCGGAGGACTATGATATTCTTCTGTGCCCTAACCTCAATGGTGATTATCTCTCTGATGCATGCGCTGCTTTGGTTGGAGGCCTGGGCGTTGCTCCAGGAGCAAATATCGGTGATGAAGTGGCTATTTTTGAACCTGCCCATGGAAGCGCTCCAGAATGTGCAGGCAAGGACATAATTAATCCTGCCGCATTCTTACTCTCTGCTTCCATGATGTTCAAATATATGGGTCTTGACAGGGCATCCGTTTTACTTGAAAAGGCAATAGAAGAGACGATAAAAGCCGGTATTATGACATATGACCTTGCCCGGCTGAAAGCAGGGGTCACACCGGTGAAATGTTCTGAATTCGGAGAAGAAGTAAAAAAACATATAGAGCGTGGAGGGAAAATATAAGTCTTATAAGTCCTATATGACCTATATTATTCTATACCGCTAAGAGAGGATAAAAATGTTAGATGAACTGAAAACCAAAATTGACGAATTAGTAACAAGAATGAGCTCTCTCAGAGGGTATCTTTGACCTCTCCTCTATTCAAAACCAGATTAACGAATTAGACATCAAAATATCAAAGCCTGCATTCTGGGAAGATCAGGAAAATGCCCAAAAAGTCCTGAAAGAAAGGTCAAGATTTCAGGAAGAGATTGAAAGATGGGAGCACAAAGAGAAGGAACTTGAAGAGGTTCTTATATTAAACGATATTGTCAGGGAGACTCAGGACTCGAAGGATCAAGAGGAATTGATTACACGGGTTAAGGAACTTGACGAATTACTGAGTAAATACGAGATGAAAAGGATGCTCGGCGATGAGAACGATGATGGCAACGCTATTGTTTATATAAATGCCGGAGCCGGCGGCACTGAGGCCCAGGATTGGGTCGAAATGCTCCTCAGGATGTATTTGAAATGGGCAGAGAAGAGCGGTTACGAGACACAGGTTGTTGATATTCTACCGGGTGAAGAGGCTGGCATCAAGAATGTCACTTTTTTATTGAGGGGTCCTTATGCGTACGGGTATTTCAAGTGCGAGACAGGCATACACAGGCTCGTGAGGGTTTCCCCCTTTGATGCAAACAACAGAAGACACACGTCTTTCGCATCGGTGTATGCATACCCCGAACTTCCCGATGATATACCGGTTGAAATTAACGAAGAGGATTTGCGGATTGACACGTTCCGCTCAAGTGGCCCGGGTGGTCAGCATGTGAACAAAACTGAATCTGCCATCAGGATTACCCATATCCCGACGGGAATTGTTGTCCAGTGCCAGAATGAAAGGTCTCAACACAAAAACAAGGCCATAGCCATGGCAATATTAAAATCGAGACTGTATGAACATGAGAAAAAAAAACAGGAAGAGAAGATGAACACCCTGAACAAGGAAAAGAAAGATATTGCCTGGGGTAGTCAGATACGTTCTTACGTCCTCCATCCATATAAACTCGTTAAGGACCATCGGACAAAAGTTGAGGAGCATAATGCAGATGCAGTGCTTGATGGGGAAATAGACGGGTTCATTAAGGCGTACCTTTTGTACTTGACTTTTGAGCAAAAAAGGGATAATTAAAGAGCTATGGAACTATTTGGTGAAAATAGATTAGGTGACCTTGAAGCGAAAATCGAGAAGATGATAACCAGCTATCAGACCATGAAGGCAGAGAAGGAAACATTATTGAACAGGATCAAAGTATTAGAGACTGAGAATAAAGAATTTAAAGGCAAAATGGCTGATACCAAGAACGAAAAAGAAGTTATTATCGACAAGATCACCAGGATTTTAGAGAAGATAGAAAAAACGGAACTATAAAAGGGATTGATGGAAAAAAAGGTTGAGGTAAGGATACTTAATCAACCATTCACCTTTATAGGCGATGATGAGGAGAGAATAAAGAGAGTAGCGCAATGCATTGATGAGAAGATTGTATCTGCCCGGAACAACTATGGCATTGTGAATACATTGAATGCGGTGATTATGGCAATGATGGATCTTATGGATGAATACTTAGATATGAGAGATCAAGCTGAAGGGTTTGAGGGGCGGGCCTTGAAGCTATTAAAGAAAATTGAAGAATTTGAGGTTCCCTGCGATGCTCGTGATAAACGGTAGGCTTAGAGCCAACACCTCTTTTTTGGGAATTTTATCTTGTTGTGGTGTGCATGCTCGCCTCGTTGCGAGAAGCCTGAAACAACAGCAAAATACCCACCTTAACAAAGAGGTTCAAGACATTACTGTTTACACGGCATCTGCGGGGTTTTTTGCAGGGTTAGTTGTGAGGAAGTAGAGGTTTAACATAAATAACATTATGTTATCCGGAGGTAGAAAATAACTTTATCACCATAAAAATATAAGGTTTTATCTTCCCTCACCACACTAACTCCCTATATGCTGTTTATGAGGGGGATAGTTTTGAATACAATTTTACTTATTATATGTTCAATAGTTGCACTCTTCGTAGGTTTTGTCCTTGCCAGGTTTGTCCAGCGGAAAAAAGTCGGCGAATACGAAAAAATAGGCAAAAAGATACTGGAAGATGCGAAAAAAGAAGCCGATGTGCTTGTAAGGGAAGCATCCATCCAGGCCAAAGATGCCACAATTCAGACTAAAAACGAACTTGAACAGGAAATAAAGACAAGGCGTATTGAATTACAGAATGTTGAGAGAAGACTTTCGCAGAAAGAATCCAACTTAGACAAAAAGATAGATTATATTGACAAAAAGGAAGATGAATTAGCGAAAAAAGAGAAAGACATAACGGGTAAACAGTCTAACCTGGATAATAGAATAAAGGAATATGAGAATCTTTTGATAAGAGAGAGAGAAAGGTTAGAAAGAATATCAGGTTTAACTGCAGAAGAAGCGAAGAAGATGCTTATACAGTTGATGGAAGATGAAGCGAAGTATGAAGCGCTTAAAATATGTAAGAAGATAGAAGAGGAAGCAAGAGAAAAGGCAGATAAAAAGGCAAAGGAGATTATTGCCCTCGCCATTCAGAGGTACGCAGGCGATTATGTGGGTGAGGATACGGTTTCTACCGTTACTCTTCCCAATGAAGAGATGAAGGGCAGGATTATAGGAAGGGAAGGAAGAAATATTCGGGCGCTGGAGGCCGCAACAGGTGTTGATATTATTATTGACGATACGCCAGAGGCTGTTATTCTGTCCTGTTTTAATCCGATCAGAAGGGAAGTTGCCAGGATCTCTATAGAAAGGCTTATCAGTGATGGTAGAATACACCCTGCAAGGATTGAAGAGATAGTCTCGAAGGTTGCCGAAGAGATGGAAGATAAAATCAAGGAAGCCGGTGAACAGGCAATTTTTGATTTGGGCGTTCATAACGTTCACCTTGAACTGGTGAAAATATTGGGAAGGTTAAAGTTCAGGAGCAGTTATGCTCAGAATGTTTACCAGCACTCACTTGAAGTTGCCTTTATTTGCGGTATTATTGCATCGGAATTAAGAATGAACGTGAAAGAGGCAAAGCGGGCAGGGCTCCTTCATGATATTGGAAAGGCCGTAGATCATGAAATAGAAGGATCACACGCTGCAATCGGGGCAGATCTTGCGAAAAAGTATGGTGAGAGCGAACATATTGTCCATTCGATTCAGGCACATCATGAAGATGTTCCCACAACAAGTTTGCTCGATGTTATTGTACAGGCTGCCGATGCCTTATCCGGGGCACGACCCGGTGCAAGAAGAGAGATGCTTGAAACCTATGTAAAGAGGCTTGAGGAACTTGAACGAATTGCGAACAGCTTTGCCGGTGTCGATAAATCGTATGCCATCCAGGCCGGAAGAGAAATAAGGATTGTGGTTAGCAGCGATAAGGTCAATGATGAACAGACTTATGTAATCTCGAGGGATATTGCAAAGAAGATTGAGACAGAATTATCTTATCCTGGCCAGATCAAGATAGTTGTCATAAGAGAAACAAGGGCTGTTGAGTATGCAAAATGATATACGCATCCTGTTTCTTGGTGATGTTATAGGAAAGCCAGGGAGAAGGGCCGTTGAGCAGTTTGTAAGGAAGACCAGCGCTGATTTCAAAATAATCAATGGAGAAAACTTAGCCGGCGGTATCGGGATAACCCCTAAAGTTGCGTTAGAGATGCTTTCCTGCGGGGTTGACCTCATCACTACCGGCAATCATGTATGGAAGAAGAAAGAGATGATTCCCTTCCTGATGGAGGAGAAGAGGGTAATCAGACCGTTGAATTATCCTGAAGGCACGCCCGGTTTCGGATATGCATTACTGAAAAAGAGTGGAAAAAGTATATGTGTTGTGAACCTGGAAGGCCGCGTATTTATGAATCCTCTCGAATGTCCTTTTCGTTCCATGAAAGCCTTAATTGCCCAAATAGGGAATGATGCCCCCATTATGGTTGATTTTCATGCAGAGGCCACATCAGAAAAGATTGCATTGGGATGGTATCTTGACGGAAAAGCTTCGGTGGTTTTGGGTACCCATACCCATGTTCAGACGGCTGATGAGAAGATTCTACCAAACGGGACAGGCTACATCACTGATGTGGGAATGACAGGTTCTACAGATTCTGTAATAGGTATGGATAAGGATGCAGTATTAAAAAAATTTATAACCCAGTTACCCCATAAATATGAAGTCGGAAAAAACGATGTTGAGGTACAGGGGGTTTTTCTCACTATAGACGGCATAACCAGGAAGTGTCTGAAGATAGAGAGAATTAAGGAAAAAATAGTATAATTTAGCTTAAATGGGTTGGTTATGGACATAGAGCGGCAAATCGAAATTATTAAACGTGGTGCCGTTGACCTCATCAGTGAACAGGAATTACGGAATAAGCTTACAAAGGCACGTGCAGAAGGCAGACCCTTGAGGGTCAAGCTTGGCCTTGATCCTACAGCCCCGGATTTGCACCTCGGTCACACGGTAGTTCTTCAAAAACTAAAACAGTTTCAGGAACTTGGCCATACTGCAATTTTTCTGATCGGTGATTTTACCGGCATGATAGGAGACCCCACAGGGAGGATTGAGACGAGGCCGGCTTTAACCAAAGAAGAGCTTCTTCAAAATGCCGAGACATACAAGGAACAGGTTTTTAAAATCCTTGACCCGGACAAAACTGAGATCAGATTTAACAGTGAATGGATGGAATCGATGAACGCCGCAGATATGATCAGGCTGTGTGCACAGTATACGATGGCAAGGATTATGGAAAGGGAGGACTTTAAGAACAGGTATGTGAATAATCTGCCTATAAGTATCCATGAATTTCTCTATCCTCTTGTGCAGGGTTATGATTCAGTGGCGCTGAAGGCGGATGTAGAGCTTGGCGGTCATGACCAGATATTCAACCTCTTTGTGGGAAGAGACTTGCAGAAGAGCTATGGACAGGAAGCGCAGATTGTTGTTACTGTTCCGTTGCTTGAAGGTACTGATGGTGTCAACAAAATGAGCAAGAGTTATGGGAATTATGTTGGTATTGACGAGCCTCCCGAAGTGATGTTCGGAAAGATTATGTCAATATCTGATGAGCTTATGCTGAAATATTATGAGCTCTTGAGCGATATTACTATCGATGAATTAAAGCATCTGAAAGAGGGAATCCTCTCGGGAAGGCTTCACCCAAGGGATGCGAAAGTCAATTTTGCGAAAGAGATGGTGGAAAGATTTCACGGAGAACATGCTGCCCTGTCTGCCCATGAAGCATTCGAGAAAATTTTTAAAAACAGGGAAATCCCTGAAGATATTGAAGTTGTAAATTTGAAAAAAGAGGAAGTTGAGAAGTGGTTGCCCAAATTGCTCTTGAATATGGGCATGGTTCCCTCTACAACTGAAGGAAAGCGGATGATCAATCAGGGCGGTGTGTCCATAAACGGCGAAAAGGTAATAACCGAGGAAACCCCGCCAGGAAATGAACTTGTTATAAAGGTTGGCAAAAGAAAATTCAAAAAACTTGTCATTACAGGCAATCAATAAATGGATTTTCATGACTTTGAGAACTAAATGCTGTAATTTGCAATTTAAGATAGTATCCCTTGACATACGAGGGGTTTTTATAGTTTATTAATTGTCATATTCCCCGGTAGCTCAATCGGCAGTAGCGTCTGGCTGTTAACCAGTAGGTTGCAGGTTCGAGTCCTGCCCGGGGAGTTTTTTTGGTTTATCCGCCTCAACCACCCACCCCCCCACCCATGGATTTGTATAGGTTTACAAGGGCGCGGAAGAGAGTGCCCTGCGTCTGGGCAAAGGCAAGCTCTCCGTTGAAGAGGCTCCGGTCAGCGTCGTGTACCTCAAGGTAGCTTGTATATCCGTTCTCATAACGAAGCCTTGCCAGATCAGAGTTGTTTCGTAGAATCTCTACCTGTTTTTTCGGTTCTTTCTTAAATAAAGTGCAATATTCTCTATAACTCGCTGTAATTATATACCAATAAACAAAACGCACCGGTTACAATGAAAACTGGCATATCTTTGGTCCGCCAACCACGAATACCAGGGAGTAACCGATGCATCTATGATACCTCTCTTGCTGATACAGAAATCCACATTTATTTAGAACCGTATAAGAAAAGTACGCCACTACGTCCACAGTGCAAGGAGGCTCACACTATAAGGATACCAAGCAGCCAGTGGACACAAACAGAAGACCTCCCGATCAGCGGGAAAAGGGGAGATGATCGCCACGCCTGCCACACCCACAAGCGTATATCCAGGCAGGCTCGCGATGACAGATAGGGGAGAGACTGATGGAGTAGCCCCTGCGTGGGGGCGTGGATTGAAACTTAGGATCGGGGGGACGTAGGCTTCGCTGGGACATAGTACCAGGAGTGGGAAATGAGAAACGCGCAAGCCTTAATCCTGCCGAAGGCAGGACATTGCGAATCGTTAAAGTAAAAAGGCAAGGTAACATTTGCGGCAACAGTTGCCGCAACTTTTAAAATGGTCATAAAACCAATAATTAAAGGTAGTTATAGATCAGTCATCACCAATCAAAAAAACATGGGGTCAAATCTTTATCCTTGACATTGGAGGATAAGCAGCTTCAGTCTTACAGTATCAACCTCTGGGGGTCGACTTCCTCCCTGAGAACCCTGAGATTTTCTTCAGAGGGCGGAAGGGATTCTACTGCCCTGGAAACATCTATTTCAAATCCTGTGTTTTCAACAATTTTTTCAACGCTTATTCCGGGATAATACTCAGAAAGATACATCTCTTTCGTTTCATCATCAAATTTCAACACGCATAAATTTGTAACAACCGCTAATGCGCCGCCTCTCTGCAAACCAAGCTCTTTTCTTGAATCTCCGCCCTTATACCACCCGACGCTTGTAAGGTAATCAAGTTTTTCAACAAACCTTCTCTTTTCATGCTGCATAAAGGTAATGACGCCGGATGCGAAAGATGACACATCGCAGGCGCCGCCGCTTCCTGAAAACCTTGTTTTCGGCCTGTGGTAGTCGCCAATAACTGTAGTATTAAGATTACCGTACTTGTCAATCTGCGCAGCGCCGAGGAATGCGATTGTGTGGAGTTTTCTGTGTCCTACAATGGAGAACGCTTCGATAAGGCCGGAATTTAAACAGGTGCCGCTCATTACCCTCAGATCGGAAACCGCCATAGGGATCTCGTCGAGCGCCGGGTCAACCCCGCCCGTTTCAAAAAATATTACTGCCTTTGGTGCATATATTCTTTTGGCTGCTGTAGCGGCGAGCATGGATACGCCCGTGCCGGCAAAAACAATGTCGCCGTCTTTAATAAATCTTCCAGCGCTGATTGACATCATTTCATTATCGGTATATTTAATAGCCATTTATAAAACCTCCTCCTGAATATATCTTTGCTGTTTTTATCACTTTCTATCAAGCCCCTGAGCATACCCTACTACTGGATTTGCCTTAATTTTAAAGAGCATTTCCCTGCCGACTTTATCGAGGTATTCATCAAAGGTTGAAACACCGTATACCCATTCGTCGAGATACTGCTTGAAGAGCTCATCGTCCCCTGCAATCTTTTTGTAAAGATTGAGGTGCTTCGGATCGTAATCGTAAAAGGCAAGGCATCCCGTGGGATGAGCGCCATAGGGGACTTTCACTATGGCATCAATAAAAAATGGCGGCAGCGTGTTTTGATCCGGATCGAGTCTGATAAATGAGCGCGGGACAATCTCCTCACAGGTAACTATGACAATATCCGCCGATTTTGCCTGTTCAACGTCGGCGAATGTGAGCCCCTTAATGCGTACTGTGCCGTCATCACCCACATATTGGGCATGGACGAGCGCCACGTCCGGTGTGAGCGCCGGAAGCAATACCACCTTGTCTTCTTCTTCGTTGAATGGGTTTTGCATAATGGCAAATTTTTTAATGGCTACTTTCCGTTCCTTTCTAATTTCCTTCGGAAAGCCTTCCAGATTAAGCAGGTCGGAACCGAGCCCCGATTTTGTGGAGATAAACGGGATGCCCAATGCCCCGGCGAGAAACCGCAAGCTCATCTGATAATTGGAATAGTCCTCAAATTGGAGTTCTCCCCGTTGAATTGCCTTTTTAAACCTGATGCATGTGGGGGCATATCTGCCATTACCACCATAGGCAATCTCAAGGCGTTTGACGCAGCCGGCTCCAATAAGGACATCAAGGGCCTGACCGTGGGAGTGGCATACAAGATGGATATCTTTAACCCTCTGTCTCACAATCTCATATGCAACCGCCATCGGATTTCTTACTATCGTGAAACCGCCAATTGCAAGCTGGCAACCGTCTTTAATAAATTGTTTTACTGCCTCATCCAAACCCATCAGTTTGTCGGCTATTTCTGGATACATACTCATGGTTAATGCTCCTTTAGTGGGTTGTTTTGTTTTTAACCGGAACCGTTTTTATATATCTCTTTTACCGCATGGCTTGTCAAGCTTTTTTCGTATATTGTGAATAGTGCTGAATCTGCGGGGAATTAGCGAAGTTACAATAATCAAGAAAACCGTTGACAATCATACAATCAATACCATAATATGATTATTAAATGATGTTAAATTATTTAAAATACACTGAAAACAGCGTGTTTGAAGGTAAATTTTCCACAAATCTAACAAGGAGGTACATCGATGGGTGTTAATTCTTTTTTTGAGGACGATAAGAAACTGAATCGGCGTGATTTTCTTAAACTGACAGGAATAGCAGGCACAACAATGCTGCTAAGCAATCCGGTCAGCGTTTTTGCACAGGCGAAAAAAAGGATTTCTATAGCTACCGGTGGCATGGGTGGTGTCTATTTCGTTATAGGTGGTGGAATAGCAAGTATATTGACAAAATATGCAGGCGTTGAAGCCGCCGCTGAAGTTACTGCCGCATCTGTTGATAACTGTAAATTGATTAACGCAAAGAAATCCGATATGGGTTTGATTATGGCTGATACGGGGTATGATGCATATAAAGGTTTGGGAAACTTTAAGGGCAAACCTATTTCTTTAAGGACATTGACCGTCTTGTACCCGAACTTAATGCATGTAGTAACTGTTGATGGCAAGGGTATCAAAAAGGTATCAGACTTGAAAGGAAAAAGGGTTTCCACAGGCGCTCCCGGAAGCGGAACAGAGGTAAAGGCTTTGAGGGTCCTCGAGGCGGGAGGTATAAACCCCAACAAAGATATCAAGAAGGATAGACTTGGCGCAGGTGAGTCAGGAGGGGCGCTCAAGGACGGGAAAATTGATGCTTATTTCTGGGATGGCGGTGTCCCAACATCATCAGTACTTGACCTTGCTGCGTCGCCCGGCGTAAAAATGGTTCTTATTTCCCACGCAGACCTCATCCCGAAGATGATCGAAAAATACGGACCGGTGTATTACCAATCCGTGATCCCCAAGAAAGTCTATACCGGGATAGAATATGATACACAGGTGGCTGCTGTCGGCAATCTCCTGGTGTGTAATCAGGATATGGATGACAAGCTTGCCTACGATATTGTGAAAGCAATATTTGAACACCTGAAGGAATTGGCTGCCATACACAAAGAAGCTCTTAACATAAATCTGAAAGACGGTGGAGGCAGCAAGGCCGTACCATACCATAAGGGTGCTGCAAAATACTTCAAGGAAAAAGGAATAAACGTTTTCGTTTGAAAAAACCAACAAGACACAGGAGGGGGGTAACCATCCTTCTGTGTCTTTTGCTATGTATCAGTGTTGCCATAGTTGCTGTTTTACTGATACAAGTTCAGGTTCTGAAGATTGGTGATTCCGGGCTTTTTTTCCGGGTCATAAACGGCAATATAATCACCCTCAGGTATACCCACTCCATGTATGGTGTCCCTGTAACAGAGCGGTTGAGGGTTGAAAATGGGCGCCTTGAACTTTTTCATGTTGTGACGAGTGATGCAGCGCTTGAATATTTTGGCATAGAGGGGAAAGACGAGAACAATGTGAAAAATTCCTTAAAAGAATTCACTATACCTGCAGAGAGCGTTGGACGGCATACGCTTTCGGTACAAGGACATGAAATTTTGTTAAGCAATATCCACACGAAAGGCCAAAAGATTCACATAAGCATTATAAAACAACCTCTCGTGTCATATTATAAAGATTCTATTTGGAGGTAGTCATGGCAGATAAAGAAATCCCTTTAGTCGACAATGCTACTGAACAGTTAACAGAAGAACAAAAGAAAAAGATAGAAGAACTCATAGAAGAAGATGAGGGTGTTACCAGAAAGGTAACGGGATTCTGGAACGTTGCTATTACGGCACTGGCGGTAGCAATGTCGCTTTTCGCAATATACACTTCTATCTTCCCGATGCCAACACAGATACTGAGAGGAGTTTTTACTGCATTTTTACTTGTCCTCTCTTTCCTGTATTACCCGATGGCAAAAAAATATAAGGGTAAAATAAACATAATCGATATTTTTCTGGCGCTTCTCAGCATAGCCTGCATAGCATATATGCTTGTTGATTTTGAAGAGTTCATATATCGGGCAGTGACCCCTGAATTGTGGGATAAAATCCTTGGTGTTGCCTTTATTGTCCTTATCTTAGAAGCCACACGAAGAAGTTCGGGCTGGATCATGCCTGTTACCTGTCTCATCTTTCTCGTTTATGCATATGTAGGACCATGGATTCCCGCCCCATGGACACACAGGGGATATGATGTAGAACGTATTATCGGCCACATGTACATGACCCTTGAGGGCATCTTCGGTGTCCCGATTGATGTAGCATCGACGATCATCATTATGTTCTGCATTTTTGGCGGTTTTCTGTCTGTCTCGGGCGCGGGTAAATTCTTCGTTGATTTTGCATTTACCGCCATGGGTAGAAAACCAACCGCTGCAGGCCGGGCAGTTGTGGCAACATCCTATCTTCTGGCTATGGCATCGGGATCCGGTGTGGCTAATACCGTTGCAATCGGTTCAGTGGCATATCCGATGCTCAAGAAAGCAGGCTATGATAAAAACAACGCCGGTGGTTTTCTTGCCGCTGGTGGCATGGGTGCTATCACCACTCCGCCTGTCATGGGCGCTGCAGCGTTTCTCATCGCTGAATTCCTGAAGATTAGCTATGTTGATGTCATCTTTCTTGCAACCATCCCTGCTGCCCTCTATTACTGGGGGCTCCTTCTCATGGTCGAGTTTGATGCAAAAAAGTTCGGTCTCAGGGCGGTTCAGATAGAGAAAAAATACACCCTTGGCCAGCTTACAAAAATGTACTGGTTCCAGTTTCTCCCCCTTATTGCTATAGTATTTTTTCTGGTAAGGGGTTACACGCCTCAGGTTTCTGTGCTCGCAGCGATCATCACATGTTTTCTTACATCCTTTTTAAGAAAAGATACGCGGTTCAATTTACCAAAACTTATCCAGGCATTAAAGGAAGGTTCTATTACTGTATTAAATGTAGCGGCAATCTGCGCAGCAGCAGGTTTAATAGTTGGAACAGTCAGTCTGACCGGACTTGGTCTAAAACTTTCAACAATTATTATCGGTTACGCCGGTGGAAGTCTTGTCTTTACTGCAATCTTTGCAGGTATTATTTTGTGGATAATAGGCTTGGCTGTACCCATTACCGCCACATATATTATCGCGGCTGTTATCGTAGCCCCGGCACTGACAAACCTTGGTGTGCCTGATTACGCTGCACACATGTTTATATTCTACTACGCCCTTCTCTCGGAAGTTTCTCCTCCTACAGCCCTCTCGCCCTTCGCAGCGGCAGCCATAACTGGTGGCGATCCATATAAAACAACCATGATGGCTTGGAAATATGCCGTAACCGCCTTTCTCCTGCCTTTTATCTTTGTTCTCCTTCCTTCAGGGAGGGCCTTGCTCCTCCACTTTGATGGAATCACAATGGCGGAAGGGATATGGACTATTTTCACTGCATTTGTTGGTATAGGCATGCTCGCAGCGGGCTGTTCCGGTTGGTTCCTCAAGAGGGAAAATATCATAGAACGAGTGGTCACAGTAATCGGGGCGTTGAGCTTCGTTTATCCTCATACTATGGGCGATGTTATAGGTTTTGTCTGTTTAGTATTAGTGATTATTATGCAAAAGCTGAGGAAGGGGGACACAGGACCAATACAGGCAGCAACCTGATAAGCTCTTTGCACATAGCTGATAGTTCATAGCAAAAAAGAGGAATAAAAAATGGCCAGCAGATTTTGCTGGCCATTTTAGTTCAATGTTTTTGTAGCTAAGCGGTTTTTTCGAGTGCTATTATCGCTGCGCCGAGCGCACCAACAATCTGTGGCTCAACGTGGATTTTTATCTGAGTTCCAAGTGCCTTTTCAAGGGCCTTAACAACTCCGATATTTTTTGCAACGCCGCCAGCCATAATGACTTCATCCTTGGCGCCGCCCAGCCTGCTGATGAGACCCATTGTCCTATCGGCAATCGCCTTGTGGATGCCATAAAGGATGTCTTCTAATTCTTCTCCTTCGCTCACGAGAGAGATGACTTCCGATTCGGCAAAGACGGTACAGATACTGCTTATAGCCACATCTTTCTTGTGGTTTAATGAGATTTCACCGATTTTGTCGAGCTCAACGTTTAATGCCTTTGCCATAACCTCAACAAATCTTCCAGTTCCAGCGGCACATTTATCGTTCATTTCGAATTCGATAACGCGGCCTTTTTCATCAACTCTTATTGCTTTTGTGTCCTGTCCGCCGATGTCGATGATTGTCCTTGCGCCAGGGAACAGATAGTTTACCCCTTTTGCTATACAGGTAATTTCTGTGACTGCCTGCTGTGCAAAGGAAGCCCTTTTTCTTCCACAACCGGTGGCGATGATATATGAAACATCAGATGCTGTTTTTGCGGGATAAGCAAGTACCTTTTCAAGGGCCATTTCGGCAGTTTTCCTTGAATCGGCACCGGTTTGCATTATTGTATACCCGAGAATCCCCTTGTCTTTATCCAGGAGGAGAGCCTCAGTGGTAATTGAACCTATATCAATTCCGGCAACTAACATGTTGTTTCACCCCTTTATTCAATAATCGCAAGAACAGTGTCAGCATCAACTTCCTGACCTGCAGAAACCATAATTTCCTTTATAACCCCGGATGATGGAGAAACAATTGGCATTTCCATTTTCATCGCTTCGAGGGTTGCAATCTGGTCGTCTTCTTCGACTTTGTCCCCGATTTTTACGAGTACATTTACAATTTTACCTACCATTGGGACTGTTATTTCTGTAGCCATAGGTATACCTCCTTAAAATTTGTGCTGTTTATGCCTTTCTGTAACCCAGAGCGAACTGGGCAATAATCATCTTCTGGACGTTGGATGTGCCTTCAACAATCTGATAGGATTTTGCATCTCTATAGAATCTTTCTACAGGGTATTCTGAAGAGAAACCGTAGGAACCGAATATCTTTACTGCCTCTGAGGCACAGAAGTTAGCGGACTCTGCGCAGTAGTATTTTGCCATAGATGTTTCGAGCGTATTGTTCATTCCCTGGTCTTTCTGCCAGGCAGCTCTGAGAAGTAGAAGTTTCGATGCTTCGTGCTCAACTGACATTCTGCCGATTTGTTCCTGGATCATCTGGAACTGGCCAATTGCCTGTCCGAACTGTTCTCTTTCATTTGAATACTTGCACGCTTCTTCGATACAACTCTGGGCCACGCCAACGGCCCTGGCTGCTGAGCTTAACCTGGTGAAATTAAGCATGGTCATACAAATTGCAAAGCCCTGGCCCAACTTTCCAAGGAGAGCGGTCTTCGGGATTTTTGCTTCTTCAAAAAAAATCTCACCGGTCGGGGCGCAATGCAGACCGAGTTTTGTGGTAATTGCCCTCTGGACAATACCGGGTGCATTAAAATCGATAAAAAAGGCTGACATACCTTTGTGCTTTGCTGCCTTGTCTGTCATGGCGTAAACAACACCACATCCGCAGTAAGGTACGCCGGATATCCATGTTTTTGTTCCGTTCAGAACGAAGCCATCATCGACCTCTACCGCAGTTGTCTTCATACTGGCAACATCAGACCCCGAGTTTGGCTCAGTAATAGCGAAGCAGCCGCCACTTGTTCCCGCGATTAATCCTGGCAGGAACTGTTCTTTCAATTCTTCACTTCCATATTTCAGTAGAACATTCTGTGGTCCATTCATCTGAAGGTTAAACGGTAGACCCCAGGAAGGACTTACCCTTGCAACTTCCATTGCCATAAGGGTTGCAGCCATGTTGCCTTCTTCGAGTTCAAGCCCGCCGAACTTTTCAGGGGCCAAACAGGCAAACATGCCTTGATCACCCATTTTTTTCAAATACTCAGGGCGATATTTGTGTTCCTTTTCGTCTTCTTCCATTGTGGGTTTAATATTCTTTACTGCAAAATCATAGGCCATTTTTCGCATTGATTCTAATTCGTCAGAAATCCTAAAATCCATAATTTTTCTCTCCTTTCCTCTCGAATTGTGAAACTATTAACAAACTATCTTAGCAAAGCACCTTTTGCATGTCAAGCTTATTTTGTAAAAATAAGTAGTGATTGTAACTGAATCGGTTACAAAAATAATATTGATTTTTTTACCTCCCTCCTCTTTATATTTTATATATTGACACCCACATACGGGATTGATACCATTATTATATATAATATGAATATTATGAGCCATGAGCTAATTTTCGGAGACATTTTTGATTTTTAACAAAACCGGATTGGTAAAAGACAATTTGTATGTTGCCGGATTTCCATGGTCACCAGTGTATGTATTGGCCGGGGAGCAACCGGTAATCTTTGAAGCAGGGTTTTACTGTATGGGCAAAATCTATGAGAATGATATAAACAAGTTCCTCTCAGGTAAAACGCCAAAAACTCTTTTCCTTACTCATGTTCATTATGATCATTGTGGTGCAGCAGCATATCTGAAGAGGGTTTTTCCTGGGATGAACATTGCTGCATCCAGAAGGGCATCTGAGATTATACAACGTCCTAACGCTCAGAAATTGATGACCGAGCTAAGCCGGAACGTATTTGGATTGATAGATAAAATAGGCACTATAAATAACAAATTTCTTATAAGGGACCCCTTTGAAGCGTTTGAAGTGGACACAGTTATTCATGACGGTCAGGTTATACATTTGGACAGCGATGTGAATATCCATGTTTTTTCAACCCCTGGCCATACTAGGGATATGATGAGTTTTTATATGCCGGAGAAGAAGATTCTCATAGCTACTGAAGCGGCTGGCTGTATGGGGCATACAGGGCGCATCATCACCGAGTTTCTCGTTGATTATGATGTGTATATAAATTCGCTGAAACGCCTTGCATCACTCGATGTGGATATTTTTTGTCAGGGTCACCACTTTGTTTTTACCGGTGAAGATGTAAAAAGACATTTTGAGCGTTCAATTAAGGCTGCAGAAGATTTTAGGAATAACGCCGAATATCTGTTGAAATCTGAGAACGGGTCCATCGACCGTGTAGTTTCGATAATCAAGTCTGAGGAATATGATACAAATCCTGGAACCAAACAGCCCGAACAGGCATACCTGATCAATCTGAGGATGAGAGTTGCCCATCTGGCAGAAAGGCTCTCCAGTATTCAATAATATCAATAAAATAAGGAGTAATCAGGTTCGATACTTGATACTGGATACTTGATACTCGATATTTAAGACCAGATAACAAATTTTCGATAGTTAGTGCTCGGATGTTAGTTCAAACCAGTAACCAGAACCCAATATCTACGGCAGTTTCCCGGGAAACTGACTCCTTACCAAAATAGTTGACATATTGTATGTAATAATAGTTAAATAAAACCACATGTGAAAATTTTAATTATCAAAATATTTCAAGGGAGGTCTTCATGGATATAAAAACAGTTGGAGTTTTGGGCGCAGGTGTAATGGGAAACGGAATCGCCCAGGTAGCTGCAATGGCAGGCTATAATGTCATTATGAGGGATATTGAAGACAGGTTCGTAGAAGGCGGGCTGAAGAACATCGACAAGTTTCTTGCTAAGACCGTAGAAAAAGGGAAAATGACTGCCGACCAGAAAAGCGCCATCATGGGAAAAATCAAAGGCACAACCGATATGGGTGCCATGAAAGACGCTGATTTCATTGTTGAGGTTGTTGTTGAAATTATGGATATCAAGAAGAAGGTTTTTGCAGAGCTCGATGAAATTACAAAACCTGACGTAATACTTTCCTCGAACACATCATCTATGTCTCTGACTGAAATGGCAACAGCCACAAAGAGACCTGATAGGGTTGTTGGAATGCACTTCTTTAACCCCGTTCCACTCATGAAGCTCGTTGAAGTAATCCGCGGCATGAGGACAAGTGATGAGACAGTGGCGGCTACAATTGATCTTACGAGAAAATTCGGCAAAGAACCTGTTGAAGTAAGGGTTGACATCCCTGGTTTCCTCGTAAACAGGCTGATGGTTCCCCACTTTATCGAAGCAATCAAACTATTTGAGCAGGGCATTGCCTCAAAAGAAGACATCGACAAAGCAGCAAAACTCGGCCTCAACTATCCTATGGGACCGTTCGAATTAATGGACCTCACCGGTCTCGACATAAACCTTCATGTACAGCAGTACTTCTATGACAACCTGCCAAAAGAACTGAAATGGGATCCGCCACTTACACTCAAGAACCTGGTAAAGGCCGGTTCAATGGGCAGAAAATCAGGCAGAGGCTGGTACGACTATTCGAAATAAGGAATATGCGAGGAGGAACCCATGGGCTATGAAACAATAATTGTTGAGCGGGAAAACCCGGTAGGGATAATCAAACTGAATAGGCCCCCCGTAAACCCTTTGAGCGTTAAATCGTATCATGAATTATATGACGCAATCTGCGAGTTGGAGAAGGATGAGGCGATTGGTGCTATTCTCATAACCGGAAATGGAGATAAGGCCTTTGCGGCAGGTCTTGATGTGAAAGACGTAATGGGCAAATCCGCTGTAGAAACACTCGATTTTCTCTGGACAGCCCCACGAAGGACCTTTGACAAGCTTACAAGCATTGAAAAACCGACAGTGGCGGCAGTCTTCGGGCTTGCACTCGGCGGTGGCTGTGAGGTTGCCATTTGTTGTGATATAAGAATTGCATCTGAAGATGCGATATTTGGTGTTCCTGAGATTAACCTCGGTATCATGCCAGGCTCTGGTGCAACACAGAGGCTTCCACGATTAGTAGGAGTTGCGAAGGCAAAAGAAATGCTTTTTACCGGTGACAATGTTAATGCTGCAGAGGCATACAGAGTTGGTCTTGTGAACAAGGTAGTGCCAAGAGACAAGCTGATGGATGAAGCGATGAAAATGGCAAAAAAACTGGCATCAAAACCAAAGGCAGCCCTTGCTCTCATAAAGAGATGTGTAGATAACGGGCTTAATATGGACCTTGCCTCAGGGTTGACACTTGAGATGGATTGCTTTTCCATCGCTTTTACCTCTGAGGATGGCAGAGAAGGTATCAATGCCTTTGTGGAGAAAAGAAAACCCAATTATAAAGGTAAGTAGCAAGAAATAAATTAGTTTGATGTTTGGCGGTCAGCGATTGGTTTTTAGTATAATGATCGATGGTATAAGTGAAAACTTGAGGTAATAAGTTTCACATACTGTAAAAGATGTGTAATCTGCTGAAGGAACATATGCTTGACAAAACCTTTTGCAGTTTAAACTAACTAAATATATGCGAGGAGGATGTTATATGAACACTTTTACAAAAGCTTATATTCCTTACAACGGGTATTACTCTACTCCCTTCACCCGTTGGCAGGGAAGCATGCAGAATGAAAACTCAATCGAGTTAGGCGCAAAGACGGCACGGAGATGGTTTCTTGAAAAAAAGAAAATTGATCCTGCAATACTTGACTACCTCTATTTCGGGATTTCCATCACCCAGCACCAC
Source organism: Pseudomonadota bacterium (assembly GCA_026388315.1). Lineage (NCBI taxonomy): Bacteria > Pseudomonadati > Pseudomonadota > Pseudomonadota bacterium. The sequence continues at coordinate 51,163 of JAPLKA010000054.1, forward strand.
CTGTTCTACAGCCACAACTGGGCAGCAGGCATGCTGACAGACAACAAGAAAAATTTGCCAGGTCTCATGGTCAGCCAGGCGTGTACGACATCCACCACGGTTCTCAATCTCGCGGCACTTGCAGTGGAGCAAGGTGCATATGAAGTTGGTTTTGGTCTGATGGCCGACCGTACCTCTAACGGCGCCCACACCATATGGCCGAACCCCATGGGTCCCGGCGGTGAAGTGATCAGCGAAAACTGGCTCATGGACAACTTCAACAGCGACCCCAATGTTTATCCACCCCTCAAGATGGTACAAACCGCTGAGGCTGTGGCCAAGATGGAAGGATTCACTAAAGAACAATGCGACGAGCTGGTTTTAAGGCGCTACGAACAGTATCTCATGGCTACGGCCAATGACCGTGCCTTCCAGAAGCGCTATATGTTCCCCGCAGAGGTAAAGGTCTCCAAGAAAAAGACCGTTCTGGTAGAACTGGATGAGGGTGTAACCCCTACCACAAAAGAAGGTCTCGCAAAACTCGGACCGGCTGAGAAGGGAGGCGTCCACAGCTTCGCTTGTCAGACATTCCCTGCTGACGGCAACTGCGGGTTTATCGTCACAACACGTGAAAAAGCAAAGGAACTGAGTGCTGATCCGAAAATAGAGATCCAGATTGTTTCCTTTGGTTTTTCCAGGGTCAATCCAGGTTTCATGGCTGCGGCCCCTGTACCGGCCGCCCAGATGGCCCTTGCCAACGCCGGTTTAAAAATCACTGATATGAAAACCATTAAAAGCCACAATCCCTTTTGCGCGAACGACCTTAACTTCGCCAAAAAGATGGGCAACGATATCATGAAAATGAACAACTACGGGTCATCCCTGATCTACGGACACCCACAGGCTCCGACAGGCGGCAGAATCATTGCCGAGATGCTGGAAGAAACGGCCATGCTCGGCGGCGGATACTGTCTCTGGACAGGATGTGCCGCAGGCGACACCGGCGCATCAATGATCTTCAAGGTAGGAAAGTAGGCTAAAACAAAAAAGATATAAGCCGGGCCGGTGGATTTCCGCCGGCCCTTTTTTTGTGTGCCGGGGAAAGGTCTTAATTAAGTAATTTAGTGGAGCGGCAACCCCGCTCCACTTTTTTTAATAGTGTTTGAATCTGTTAAGGGAAATAGTGTAGAATTCTCTTGTGAGGAAAGCAGCCCCCGTTTTTATTCTCTTAATTGTATCTCTTACCTTATTTGTTCTTTCTTATAATGTGTGTGCGAAGGATTATGTAGTCAAGAAAGTCATCGATGGGGATACGATTCAGCTCGATACCGGTGAGACCGTACGATACCTTGGTATAGACGCACCGGAGGTTTTCACAAAAGAAAGCGGGGCTGAATTTTATGCAAGGGAGGCAACCAGGTATAATAAAAAGCTCGTATTCATGAAGAAGATCAAACTTGAATTCGATGTTGAGAAAAAGGACCAGTACGGGAGACTTCTGGCATATGTGTTTGTTAAGGATATTTTTGTAAATGCTGAACTCGTAAGGCATGGTTACGCCAAGGCATATATAAAACCACCTAACGTCAAATATAAAGACCTTCTTCTGGCCAATCAGAAAAAGGCAATGGATGAAGACAAAGGATTATGGCAGGAGAAAAAAAGAGATACAGAAACCTCTTATATCGGGAATAAACGAACCTATACACTCCACCGGCCGTCCTGCAGTTTATCGAATAAGATTTCTGATAAAAACAAGATTATTTTCAGGAACCGGATGGATGCGATTAAAATTGGCTATACGCTCTGCAAACAGTGCAAACCATGAATGAAAAATACATCGAATACTGGGGTTTAAAACAACACCCTTTTCTTTTAGCGCCCGACAGCCAGATGATGTACATGGCCGGGCAGTATTTTGAATGCCTCGAAAGGCTTAAATACGCCATAAATACGAACAAGGGCGGCGTACTTATCATATCGGAAGATGCTGGACTCGGGAAAACAACCATACTATTGAAGCTTATAGATGAGATGAGAGAGGAGTATGGAGACTCATTCCGGTATGCATTGATTGATCATCCTACGATCAATCCTGATCAATTGATAGCCCATATAACTGAAAGTATTTCCGGTGCTCAACCCTATGAGGATAAATTGAAAAATCTGTCGCTGCTTAAAAGCGCTCTTACTGAGGTGAAGCAGAAGGGTGGCAAGAATATCATAATCGTTGATGAAGGCCAGATGCTGTGCGGCGCGAAAGATGTACTGCAGGAATTAAGGATGCTCATTAACCTTGCATACAACAATGAGTATTTACATACCTTCATCCTCTCCGGGCAGAAACCCCTCTGGGATGAAATAAAGAACATGCCGGAATTCTGGCAAAGATTACCCGTCCGGTACTATTTTTATCCTTTGAGACTTGAGGAAACAAAGGAACTCATAAAATTCAGACTCTTAAAGGCGGGTATCGACAACGGAAAAGAAATTTTCACTAATGATGCCTTTGAGATTATTCAGAGATATTCAAAGGGTTCACCACGAACGATTATTGCCCTTGCAGATCTTTCGCTGCTTATGGGCTTTTCTGATCATTCACGCAGGATAAGCTTCAAAGAAATGACGAAGGCTATTAATGCAATGGCAGGGAAGGGCGAGAGCCTTCCATATGTTATAGAAGACAGGAAAAAGAAGAGTGAAACCCCTCTGAGCACATTTTCGAATGAAAACAAAGATAGTGAATCGATAAAACAGATTATCGGGTACATCGCACAAGAAAAAAAGGATAAATCACATAATATAAGTGTAGCAAACCAAATCAGACCTTTTTTTGTCATACTGGCTATTATATTTTCTATCATTGCAGGCTCCCTGGCGGGTTATCTCTATACCAACAGGGAAAAGGTTAACAACAGCCCGATAATAGCAAGGAAAGAAATGGTGGTAGTTGACAGCGAAAAGCAGAAGCAGGATCCGGTTGAAAATAAAGTGGTAAAAGAAGGTACACCCGAAATCCAGTCAAAGCCTGTTAAATATGCGATGATCAACGCAAATGCAGCCAATATAAGGGGAGCGCCAAACATCGCATCTCCAAGGGTTGGAATGATTTTTGAAGGTGAAACAGTCAAAATCGTTGATGAAACCGTTGGCCCGGATGGTGGCAGGTGGTACAAGTTTTATTTTTACGGTGACAGAGAGGCCTGGATATCCGAGAAGGTAATAACATTAAAATAAAAAAAATATAAAGGTTGAAGGAGAAAGTCAATAATGAAAAAAGTAATTTTATTTGTTTCAATTTTATCGTTTTTGGTTTTAAATACTGTCATGGCATTTGCAGCATATCCTACGTTAACAGCTACAATAAAAACAAACAGGGGCGACATAAACCTGAAGCTCTTTCCCGATAAAGCGCCACTTACAGTATTGAACTTTGTGAGCCTGTCGAAAAGAGGTTTTTACAATAACCTGACTTTCCATAGGGTCATTCCGAATTTCATGATTCAGGGGGGATGCCCACTGGGCACTGGCACAGGTGGTCCCGGGTATCAGTTCAAAGATGAATTCTCGCCTGAATTGAAACATAATAAGGCCGGAATACTTTCAATGGCAAATGCAGGTCCAAACACAAACGGAAGTCAATTCTTTATCACCCATGTCCCAACACCATACCTGAACAACAAACATACTGTTTTCGGAGAGGTAGTTGACTCAAAAGACCAAAAGGTTGTTAACAGCATTGTGACTGGAGACAGAATTATCGCGATTGTCATTGAAGGGGATTATACAAAACTGTCAGAAAACTACAAGGAACAACTTGACCAATGGAACAAAGTGCTGGATAAAAAGTAGTTTTTGAATAAAGAAAAGTTTTACTTTGAGTTACAGAAATAAATTCATCTTACATGTTCGTACTTTTCACAAATGAACAAGCCTCAAGTATACAAAGAACTATATCATTGCGAAATTGGTTAACGTATTGATTTTTGGGGAATATTGATTTTATTGGTGGGCCGTGAAGGAGTCGAACCTTCGACCAATTGATTAAGAGTCAACTGCTCTGCCAGACTGAGCTAACGGCCCCGTGATGGGTTTATATAGCATATACATCGGATTGCATTCAACATATTTTTTGAAGCTTTATTTATTCAGGTGGTTTTACATGGATGATCAATGTGTGGAACGCAGGTGAATAAAATCACAAAAATACGTTGACTACGCCCCCCCTGTATGTTAGATATTGAGTTATAAGATGCATATGTCCCTGACAAAAGACAAGAAGGAAGTGTTTAGGTCTCTTATAAGTTACAGCTCCCTTGGCCTGGAGATGGGTCTCTCCGTTGCAATCGGGATAGGGATCGGTTATTTCCTCGATTCTTACTTTAAGACATCTCCATATCTGACCATAATATTTATGCTTTTTGGTGTAGTAGCAGCTTTCAAAACGATATTTACATTGATGAGGAAAATTGAAAGAGAAGATAAAAGAAACCACGATAAGTGATATAGAATACATAAATCTCGCGGTGCTTGTAATTGGTTCTGTGATAACCATATTGGCTATGCGGGAATTCAAGTATTTTTTTAGCTTTGCCGTTGCAAGCGCCATTATGACGCTGAATTTCAGGTTTCTGAAAAAGATAATAGAAGGCGGTTTACTTACATCCACTATAAGCAAAAAGGAACTTATCATAAAACTTCCTTTAAAATTTCTTGTTCTTGTTGGGCTTGTGGCAGTAGTTGTCATATATGGTGATATAAATATTGTATTCTTTCTCATTGGCCTATCCACGGTATTTATATCGATCGTTATAAATCAGGTATCGGTGCTGTTCAGTCCTGCAGCGAAGAGGAGGCAAAAAGATGGAGCATGAGGTTTTTACGTGGGCTTCTTTAATCCCGTTTTTGAAAAAACTCCCTCCACATGTTTCAAATGCAATTATTGTTTCAGTAATACTCATTGTTATTGTGATGCTTGGGTACAGGCAGTTAAAAAAGACTGAAGACGAAATTGTTCCGGAATCAAAGTTGACATTTAGAAACTTTGTTGAAATGATCGTAGAGAATTTATCGGGTATCATTGCGGACTCAATGGGTCCCAGAGGCAAAGAATTTGTATTGGTAGTTGGAACGCTTGCGTTGTTTATCCTCTTCAACAACCTTTCCGGGCTTGTACCAGGTTTTCTCCCGGCTACCGATAATGTTAACACCACGTTTGCCTGCTCACTTACCGTATTTTGCATGACGCATTACTATGGTTTCAGGGAACACGGCGCAAAATATTTGAAACAGTTTGTCGGACCCATGTGGGCATTGGCTCCATTAATGATACCCGTGGAGCTCATAGGACATATTGCAAGACCGTTATCTCTTGGCTTAAGGCTTTTCGGTAACATAACGGGTGACCATTTAGTGACGGCCATATTTTTTGGACTTGTCCCTTTACTTGTCCCTTTACCGGTTATGTTTCTTGGTTTATTTGTAGCATTTGTTCAGACGTTTGTATTTATGCTGTTGTCCATGGCATATTTTGCCGGTGCGATTTCGCATGAAGAACATTAAAAAAATTAAGAGAAAGGGGTGAGATTTGATGAAAAAATTTCTAACAGTTATGATGCTACTTGGTATTTTTGTGAGTTTCTCATTTGGTATTGCCATGGCTGCTGAAGAGGCAAAGGGACTTGATTCACCGGTGAAACAGATGGTGGCTCTTGCTGCAGGTTTCGGAATTGCGATTGCCGCATTTGGTGGAGCCCTTGGTCAGGGGAAAAGCATAGCCTCTGCGCTTGATGGTATTGCGAGAAACCCTGGTGCAGCTGGAAAGATAGTGACACCAATGATTATCGGTCTCGCAATGATTGAGTCACTCGTTATATATTCTCTCGTTGTCTCATTGTTGTTGATCTTTAAACTCTAATAACTTCTTGGGGGCAGATACGATGATATCTGCCCCTTAATCGTTTTGCAGAGGCGGTGAGTTGCATTAACATCATTCGCCGATTATCTGGATAAGGATATTTCTGGTTCGATCCCTGTTGTCAAAATCGATGAAAACGATTTGCTGCCACGTGCCGATGGTGAGTTTTCCATTTACAAGCGGGACAGAGAGTGAGGGTTTCATTAAAGCTGCCCGAACATGAGAAAAACCATTCCCGTCACCCCAGCGTAAATCGTGCTCATAGCGGATATCTGAAGGTGCTATCTTCTCAAGCGCCCTTTGCAGATCCCTGATTACCCCTGACTCATATTCAATTGTGGTTATTGTGCCTGTTGAGCCAGGACAGAATACTGTAACAAGGCCATTTTCAACGTTTGAGTTCTTGACGGTGCTGTAAATGTTTTTCGTAATGTCTATAGTATCTCCGAAGCCCTTGGTATTTACTTTTATTGAATCAGTGAATATCATGCAACCTCCTCTTAATCGTACTTTACAAATACCTTTGCCTGTGTTAGGAAAACATTTCTATTAATATAAAAATAGACGGTTGTAAAAAATAAGTAAAGCAAATTTTACAGGGCCAAGGTATAGGATGGCAAACGAAGACCTTTCAAAATTAAAAATAGACAAATCACAGATCACCACCACTTCGACAAAAAGCAGAAAAAAGTTTTATCTTATCATTGCGTCGGCGATCATTCTCGTTCTTGTCGTCCTCTCTGCTCTGGGGGTTTTTACACCGGCGGTTAAAGTTGATGTTGCGACAGTTACCCAATCCTTTCCTTCGCAGGCATTTACTATGCTGAATGCGAGCGGTTATGTGGTGCCGCAGCGCAAGGCTGCAGTCGCTTCAAAGATCACCGGGAGGATTATCTCTCTTTATGTGGAAGAGGGAAGTGTAGTAAAAAAAGACGCAATGATCGCACGGCTGGAGAACGATGATGTTTCAGCGACAAGGGATCAGGCACAGGCGAATCTGAATGTTGCCCGGGCAAACCTTGAACAGACAAATGCTGAACTCAAGGATGCACAATCCACATTCCGGAGGGAACAAAACCTTCTTGTACAGGAGTTTACCACAAAGGCTTCATATGATGCAGCGGAAGCACGTTACAGTAAGGCAAAAGCAGTAGTTGCAGGAGCCGAGGCTTCAATAAAAGCAAGTAAAGCAGCCCTGAACGGGGCAAATGTGGCGCTGGAATATACCTTTATTCGCGCCCCGTTTGACGCCGTCGTGTTGACAAAGAATGCAGATATCGGCGATATTGTAACCCCTATTGGCGCAGCAACCAATGCGAAGGCATCGGTAGTTACCATTGCAGACATGGGTTCACTTCAGGTTGAGGCGGATGTCTCGGAATCCAACCTCGAAAAGGTCAGAATTGGACAGCCGTGTGAAATCCAACTCGATGCCCTCCCTGAAGTACGTTTCCGCGGGGTGGTGCATATGATTGTCCCTACTGCCGATAGAAGCAAGGCAACGGTTATGGTAAAAGTTCGTTTTATCGATAAAGACAGACGTATATTACCCGAGATGAGCGCCAAAGTGGCTTTTCTGTCAAGAGAGATGCAGAAGGAAGAAGAGAAATTTAAAGTGGTATTGAGCCGGAAGGCGATTATAGAGCGCAATGGCAAAAAGATTGTATTCCTCCTGAAGGGTAACAGGGTAGTGGAAGCGCCTATCACAACAGGGGTCTTACTCAATGACGTGATTGAGCTTAAAGACGGGTTGAAGGTGGGCGACAGGATTGTTATCAACCCGCCCGACTCGTTGAAAAATGGTTCCAGGGTTAAATTGGCACAACAGTGAAAAATCAGCGTTCAGCTTATTGCTCATAGCTGACTGCTGATAGCTTAAATTATGTCCGACAAAATACCTATAGTTGAAATAGAGCATGTGTATAAATCCTACTGGCGGGGGAGCCAGGTTGTGCCTGTGCTGCAGGACATTACCTTTGATATCGGTGAAGGTGAATTCCTTGCGCTTATGGGGCCCTCCGGTTCCGGCAAAAGCACACTTTTAAATCTTATTGCAGGTATCGACAAAGTTGATAGCGGAATGATAAGAGTGGGCGGGGCCGATATAACGATCCTGTCGGAGAACGACCTTGCAAAATGGCGTTCTACCCATGTTGGATTTATCTTTCAGTTTTATAATCTGATCCCTGTTTTGACGGCCTTTGAGAATGTGGAACTTCCATTACTCTTGACCCATCTTTCAAAGAGCCAGCGGAAGGAGCATGTGGAGATGGCGCTTAGACTGGTTAATCTTAACGACAGAATGGACCATTATCCGGGTCAGTTATCCGGCGGTCAGCAGCAGCGTGTTGCCATAGCGAGAGCAATGATAACGGATCCGACAATCCTTGTTGCCGATGAACCGACCGGTGATCTTGACCGGGTTTCAGCGGAGGATATCATGGAACTTATGAACCGTCTGAATGTCGAGTCGGGTAAGACGATTATATTGGTAACACACGACCCGAGGGCTGCAAAAAAAGCACACCTTATCAAGCATCTTGATAAGGGGGTATTGAATTCTCAAGATTTGTAGTATTATCTTGTTCTGTTGAAGAGTCCACTTTTAACTTTAAGCTGGTAGAACATAAGAAAATATTTGTATTTTCCATGTTACAGGGTTAGAATTTCAACAAAACAATAATGTCAAAAAAGACACGAAAAATCTTTTTTATTTTGCCGCAGATAACGGCGGATAAAGACGGATGGGATATTCTTTTGACGGAATATGGGATAAGGCGGCATATCCCGTCAAACTCCATGCACCTGTCGGTGCAAAATGTAATTATACCCGCCCGTAAGGGCTGAATATTTGATAGGCGGCAATGTCGCCGGCTATCAAAACACTATTCATCGGTATTTGTCCGCTCTTGTCCGCATTGTCGAGCGTAAGCGGGCGGCAAAATATAGGTTTTGATAAAATGGAATTTAAAAAAGGGGAGGAAACAACATGGCGACAAAGAAGACTACAAGTGTAAACCCGGAATTTCTCTATGTTCCTATTGGAAATATAGTGGTGCTGGAACAGGTCAGATCGAATGTCAATACTGAATCAGATTCATTCAAAGCTCTTGTGCAATCCATTAAAGACAAGGGCATCTTGGAGCCTCTCCTTGTAACAAAAGGAGACGGCGACTTGTACAACCTCATCTGCGGGGAGAGGCGTCTGGAAGCAGCCCGGCAGCTCGAACTTGAATTAGTACCGGTACGGATCATAGAAGCAGGTAAGGAATCAGGTGAGACCATAGCCCTCCAACTGACAGAGAACCTCCAGCGAGAAGACTTAAACCCTATGGATCAGGCAAAGGGGGTATTGACATATATTCAAGTAAAACACCCTGATAAAGGGTATGGTCTGGATGGGGTGATGGCCGAGTTAGTGAATGTCCAACGGAGACCAGATGACCTATCGGAAGAAATTGCATGCACTGTGCATGCAATTTCTCAAATCTCTGCAAAGTCTTATTCCACGCTGTTCCGCACGATTTCACTTTTAAAACTTCCTCCTGAAATTCAAGCCGAAATCCGGTCAGGAAATTTACCTGTCTCTCAGGGATATCTCTTCGCTGCCAACCTCGAATGTCCCGACCGCATGCAGATATTTACCAACATTATGAAGACACCCGTTACTAATGCCACATTGAATAATCTGCTCACCGCATACAAGAAGGTCAAGCCAGTCCCAGGTGTTACAAAGCTCATACCTATGAAGAAGCAGATTGCAAGCTTACGATCCGTAGAGTCACGCATTGAGATGGGTATTGCAAAATACACAAAGCCTGACCTTGTAACGCTTCTTGATGAGTTGCGTGTTTTCTGCGCTTTAGTGGAACTGCGGATACCGATCGCCCCGGAACCTCCGCCGGAGAAGAAAAAGCCCCCACAGTTGTGAAAAAGGCAGTGAATAGTTGATAGTAGATAGTGAATAGCGTTTCACGCCCCTTCGGGGCGATTTGTTACTGAGTAACTTTTAATGAAACAGGGTTAAGGTACTCAGAAGTTAAAAAGGTAAAAAATATGAAATGTTGTGAATGGTAAATAGGTTTTTGACTATCAACTTCTGAGTAACTTAAACCTCATATGCTTAAATTTATTGGTTTCATAAAACAGCAGTTGCCTTTATGGTAACCAGTTCAAACCCCAGTTCCTGAGCTCTCCGTTTCAGGTTTTGTATAACTCTTGACCGATGGCGTTCTTCATAATATTCCTGACCGGCATCAACATAAGCAGTTCCATGTGTGAGCATGGCATAGACCAGGCGAGCCAGTTTATGGGCTGTAGCGGTTATTGCCTTGGGAGCACCGAGACGTGCCCGTTGTCTTCTTAGATATGCACCAAGCGCACTCTTTGAATTGAACAGGGTAAACGCAGCCATGCGCAACGCTGCAGCAGCTTTGTTGGCAACCTGTTTCGTGGCGCTGCTTAACACCTTACCGCCGCTGACCTTCGTGCCGGGAGATAGGCCAAGCCATGAGGCAAAATGTTTGGCCGATTTGAAGCGGCTCATGTCCGTACCGATCTCGGAGAGGATCTTCAGTGCGGTTGTGGTATCGATGCCGTCAATGCTCGTTAAGTCAACCCCGGACATGCGTACGAGTGCATCTTCCACGCTTGTGGGAGGCATGTTATTCGGGGAATCATCGAAGCTTTCCAGCTGCTTAAGTATCTGACGGTCACAGTCAGCGATCTTTGTCTGATAAACCTCATAGAGTTCAACTGCCTGTTGGAGACTGAAGAGGTGTTCGGGGCGATAGTTGCCTTTCAGGGAACGGGCTATCATTGCACTGCTGTTTTTGCACCGGGGATCGCGCATGGCTGCCAGGGCGTCGGGATTCCTTTCACCGTCGAGAATTGCCTTGATGATCCGCATACCCGTTGTCCCTGTGATGTCCGTCACCACATTATGGAGCTGGAGGTTCATTTGGGCCAATGCCTTTTGCATTCTTTGTATATGCGATGCGGAACTGCGCACCAGGGTGCTTCTCTGTCGAACATAGGCACGAAGGGTACATACCTGGTCAACGGGACGGAAGGCGCCGTGAAGGAGTCCATAGGTATGCAACTGCTGGAGCCATTGGCAGTCCAGTACATCGCTTTTTCTGCCGGGGACATTTTTGACATGACGGGCATTGACAAGCTTGACCTCGAGCCCGTGGCTTTCAAGAACCTCGAATACCGGTATCCAATAAACGCCGGTAGATTCCATGGCAACAGTGGTGACGCCGCATGAGATCAACCATTCCGCCAGGCGTTCAAGGTCGGCGGTGAACGTTGAAAACTCACGGACTGGCTGTTCATCTGTTCCTTCAGGTACTGCCACGAAGTGACTTTTAGAACCGATGTCGATTCCTGCCGCATACCGGTTGATATGTTCAAGATGCTTCGGGAGCTTCATTTCCTTCTTCCTTAAAGACTTTTTCTGTTTCATCAATCCGACCTCCGCAATACGTAATCGGCATTGCCGGAAAGAGGAGTTGTCGGATACAGCTCTCTTCTGAACGGGATAGCATATGCTTCACCAATGTCAAATTCGCCAACTCCCGGACCACGCTATTCAGCGGACATAAAGTACCAGTGGCGATACGGCCTCATCATCCCGGATGCCTTATTGACAATACCCTGTTTTCATTCTCCAAATCAAGTTACTCCTTCACAAAGCGCCCCCGAAGGGGGCGTGAAACGCTATTCACTAACGACTATCTACTGCAGTTAAGAGCGTAGAGCGGGTAGCCGCAGGCTTCAGCGTTGTCACTGCGAGGCGAACATTTATTTCTGTCACTGCGAGGCGAAGCCATGGCAGTCTCGTTAAAGGATTTGAAATGCTGAAAAAAAATTAATTGAAGGGGCTTTGAGGGTGCGTAATTCGGAATGTCCCGGTCAACCCTGATTATCCATACAAAATCATTTGCATTATTTATTTCATGGGGTTAGAATTCCTGCATACAGCAAAGGGGAGGCATGGAGAGCTGCTCATTCCGGTATTATTCGAAGGGCTTGACGAAAGGACTTGCAAGTTGCCCAGTGCGGGAAACAACGTCCCAGCCATGTGTCTTAGGCGATTCACCGGCGATTGCTTTACAAAGATGGAAAAACGTATGATTGTGAGATCCCATAAGTTTTTTTCGATAATATTTGCATTATTTGTATGAGATACTTCCGGGACAACCGTTCCTTTTTACAGGAAACCAACCATGCTTGACGCTGATTCGGTCAAAGAAGCACTCGAAGCCTTATGCCTGAAGTTCGAAAAGGATAAGGCCCACTACCTTTCCAAGGGCTATCCCGAATCACAGGTGAGAATTGATTTCCTCGACCCTCTCTTTAACATCCTTGGATGGGACATAGCAAACACGGCTCAGAAGCCACCCCACGAAAGAGATGTAATCGTTGAAGCCTCTTCCGAAGCTACAGGCCGGCCCGATTATAATTTCAGGATAAAGGGCATTACGAAATTCTTTGTGGAGGCGAAATCGCCCCTGACAAATCTCAACGACGCCAGGCACATATTACAGGCTAAAAGCTATGCCTGGTCTACTAAAGGCGTCTTTTTCGTGATCCTCACCAATTATGCAGAGTTCAAGCTCTTCGATGCCTCCCTGAAGCCCAACCCCCGTTTCCCCAAGGAAGGGCTGATCTACGACCTGGAGTATACGGACTACCTGAGCAACATCGGAAAGCTTTTGGAACTCTCAAAAGAAAGGGTTGATGAGGGCTCCTTGGAAGCTCTCATACCAAAAGACCTGAAAAGCAAACGGCTCAGGATTCCACCGGATAAATCCTTCCTCGAAGACCTGACCGTCTGGAGGACGGAGCTTGCCAAAGATATTCATAAGCGCAATCCCGGATTCGATGTGAAGCTGCTCAATGACGTGGTTCAAAAGCTCCTGGACCGCATCATCTTTATCCGCATCGCCGAGGACAGGAACATCCGGCAGAACAGAGAACTATGGGAGATTGTGGCCCAATGGAAGGGTGAAGGCAGGCGCAAACCTATTATGGCCAATCTCAAGAACCTCTTCTACCGCATAAATGATGACCTGAACGGAAATATCTTCAAGCCCCATGCCTGTGAAGAGGCTGATATCGACTCAGGTCTCCTGGCGGAAATCATTGAAAACCTCTATGCGCCGAAAAGCCAGTACCGGTTCGAGGCCATAGGTGTAGAGCTTCTGGGGAGCATTTACGAACGGTACCTTGGCAGCACCATCAGGGTAACGCCCCAAAGGGTCAAGGTAGAAGAAAAGCCTGAAGTAAGAAAGGCAGGCGGCGTCTACTATACCCCGAAATATATCGTCGATTATGTCGTAAAAAATACCGTAGGCAGAGTTATTGAGGGAAAGACCCCGAAACAGATCGAGAAGATACGGATACTCGATCCCGCCTGCGGATCGGGATCATTCCTCCTCGGAGCCTACCAGTACCTCATCGACTACCACCTGAAATACTACCGGGAACACCCGAAGCAAGCCCGCGTTCTTTACTACGATCCTTACTACAAGATCAAGCCCGACGAGATCACCCTGCCGATTCAGGAAAAAGCGAGGATTCTGAAAAACAACCTTTTCGGCGTAGATAAAGACCCACAGGCGGTGGAGATCACCATGATGAGCCTTTACCTCAAAGCCATTGAAGGCGAGAGGGGATTCCTCCCCATGAGGCAGCACTTTCTGCCGCCCCTTACCTACAATATCGTCTGCGGCAACAGCCTTGTGGGTTATGACATGTTTGAAGGGCAGCTCTTTGACGACGGGACGAAAGACGAGATCAACCCCTTTGACTGGCCTTCAAAGGCAGCAGGATTTGGGGAAATCATGGAGAGCGGAGGCTTCGATGTGGTGATCGGCAATCCACCCTATGTGAGGATTCAGACGTTGAACCGCCAAGAAGTTGAATACTTTAACGGAAAATACAAATCGGCTTCCGGTAATTATGACATCTACATCCTCTTTGTGGAAAAGGCTATGCAGTTGCTGAAAGAAAATGGTGTCCACGGTTTCATCTTGCCCCACAAATTCTTTCAGGCATCTTACGGACAGGGGCTGAGAAAGCTGATCTCTGAAAACAGTTCTGTAATGGAGATAGTTCATTTCAAGGATAACCAGGTTTTTGAAGGTGCAAGTACATATACCTGTCTATTGTTTCTCTCCAAAAGTAAAACCGGAAAATTCAAGTATGCTGAAATCTCCAAGTTTATCAGCCCTGCCGAACAGTTAGACGCAGTGGGCGTAAATAAAAAGTATTCTGATGAGAATATGAGGGTTGGCTTCATTGAAAAGAAACAGGTCACCCCTTATCTGTGGAGCTTTCATTTTGACGAATCCGTTTCCGTGATGGACAAGCTGAAGATAGGTACTCAGCCCCTTGAGGCGTTTACTGAGAGGATTTTTCAGGGACTCAAAACCAGTGTGCGGACAAGATTTATATACTGGATGTCAAGGAACATAGGGGCCAAACAATACTTGTCCGCTCTAAGGAATTGGAAAGAGATGTGGAGATCGAATCGGAACTGCTCAAGCCGCTGATAAAAGGCGGCCAGATGAGAAGGTATGTGATTGAGGAAGCGAAAAAGGTTGTCCTTTTCCCATATATGAACGGAAAGCTTATTTCAAAGAAAGAAATCCAGGAGAAGCACCCGCTCTGCTGGGCATATTTGATGGAGAACAAGAAGTATCTTGAAAACAGGGAAGATGGGAAAATGAAAGGCGAGAAATGGTACGCATTCGGAAGAACCCAAGCCTTGGAAGTTGTCGGTCTCAAGAAAATTATCACCCCTGACCTTGCCGCTTCGGCTTCTTACTGTTTTGATGAAGATGGCAGATATTCTTTCAGCGGTGGTGCAGCAGGCGGTTATGGGATCATCGTGAAAGAAACGTTTAACCCGAGATACATTTTGGGTTTGTTGAACAGCAGACTCATCGACTGGTACCACCATCAGATGAGTACAAACTTCAGAGGCGGCTACTATTCATATGAATCAAGATTTATAAAAGATATGCCTATCCGCAACATCGATCTTAATAATCCTTCCGAAAAAGCTCTTCACGACAAACTTATCAATCTCGTTGACAGAATACTTGAACTTCGCAAGAAGGAAACTACCGTCCCTGCATCGTCTGAACGCGACAGGGTAACGCGCGAGATCGCCGTCACCGATGAAAAGATAGATGAGATTGTGTATAGGCTATACGGTGTAGAGAGCACTGAAATAAAAGTTATTGAGTCAAGGTAGCCGCATGAGTGTTGAGAATGAACTAATTAGTTTATTGGAAGAAAAGAGGTATGAGGAGGTTCTGAATCGGTATGAGGCTCTTGACAATACTATGCAAAAAACGCCACGGATCAGGTTATTACGGGTAAACGCGTTACGCAGCATGTACAGGTACAAGGAAGCCTTTGGCGAGATCGAGTTGCTTGAAATGACCCCGGATGTGCTGATCGAACGTGCCGCAGTTATGATAGATTGGTGTAGCGACCATTTATACGGAAACTGTCAAGCTCCTCCCTACGACATCGGAAAATTTCTCAGAGAGGCCGTAAAAATATGTGACGAACTGATATGTGTGAACAAATTTAAGCTTGATGCTATATATTTTAAAGCAAATGCACTATCAGCGTTGGAGAACATCACGGAATCGCGACTCTTGCTCCATCAGGCCACCGACGAATCCCCGCATGATTGGCAGCTTTGGACCCAGGCAATAATAAACCTTGGAAACAGTTACCAACAGGAAGGAAGATTTATAGAGGCAATTGAAAACTATCTAACAGCGATCAATCGGATGCCTGCGTTTTCCATGGGCTGGAGCGGGCTTGGTAGCGGCTTATCTCACGCATTTTATCATATGGGAGGGGAAGATAAATGCCCGATCTATGCGGCGCTATATTGTTTCTATAAAGCAAATCAGGTTGTTGATTTACAGGATGTCAGATACGTGAACGCTATAAAGACAGGGCTCGATTATGTCCTTTCTCTCTTCAAGGTCAAGCCTGACATGGAGACCGTCAGATTATTCGACCCTTTGAAGCAGCCCGACGGACCTTCTTATGATGGCCACCCTTTCATAGATTTCTTCTATAACTGGGCTACAAACAATCACATGTTTCTGAACTTTTGTTTAGGTTGCAAGCAATGCGAAAATCGGTTTCGTGACAAATTGCTGATCGGTAGCCTGATAAGTCAAATTGAAGATTGCAAAACCCCGTATAATTTATTTTCCTATTTCGCGGAAATAAGGAGAGAATACTTTGTCGCCAGATGGCTTTTTGTTAAGACACAATACCCTGACGATTATGATTTGGGATTCCTCAACTCCATTTACGAGGAGATCGATCTGCTTGATTATGCCTCTGACGACCTAAGGAACGATCTTGTCAAAATGTGTCTACAGAAATGTGTTGGAGTTTTAGACAAAATTGCCTTCTTCTTAAACGAATACGAGCAACTCAACATCCCTCATCATCGAGTATGGTTTTCAGGCAAAGGGTCTAAACCCGACATTTTTAGTCGGATCGAGACGAAATATGGCACCCTCAAAGTGCCCGATTTCAGCAACTTAAATGCACTCAAGAGTATCTCTACGGATTTGAAACATCCTTATTTTGAAGTTTGTAGAAATCTTAGAGATTCAATAACGCATAAGTATTTGAGGGTGCACTTGGATTTTGCGTCAGTGGATTCGCTCCGCTATCCGGGAAACGGAGAGTCTATCGTCAAGTCGCTTCACGAAGCACATCACGATCGTGAAAACCCGAGGAATTACCATGTCAGTGAGTCACACTTGAAGGGTGTGTCTTTAAGAACCCTCAAGATGACACGAGCTGCTATTTTTTATTTGGCGGGTCACATACGCCTTACTGAATTGAAGAAGCACAGTGAAACGCCCGGCAAGATAATACCGTCCCTTTATTTTGAAAATATTCGCAAAAGGTAAAGTGGTATACGGGACACCCTTTAGCTATTTAGTTTTATCGCCTTCATAGAAGCGAATAACCCCTCTTCCATTACCATCTTATTATAGAAACACCGGAAGGAAATCTCTCTAAAGGCATGAGACAGCTCAACGGTATCTACACCCAGAAGTATAACTGGAAATATAAAAAGACAACGTACCTCCCCCATTAAAGTAGACACTCGCAGCCGATCCCGTTGTTATGCCTTAAAATGATATTGATTGTCACATATATAGTACGCTATAATGTACATTATTTATGGGGGGGCGACGGGGACGTTGGTGAAATATTGACATTTACTGAGGATAACAAATTGATTTACAAGAACAATTGCCCAACTATTACGTGCAGCGAATCCACACTATGTGCATCTCGCTGACCTCTATGTTGGAACAAAATGATCGAAAATATCGATTTCAAATCATGTCGAGGAATTTTAGACAATGAATCTGTAGTGTTAACGCCAACAGTTGGCGTTAAACAGGAAATCTCCGTAAAGCCAATACAGGCTTTGGCTTAGACAATTAGGTATATTTTTCTTGCACTGTGCATGAAAGCATGAAAACCTTTTGAAAAATGTCTTTATTTTAGCACAAGATGGCAAAGAAAGAAGGTTCCTGAAAATAGTGGGTTTTCATCTTATTGAAAGTTGAGAAGAATAAAGACAAAAAACGTAATAGAAGATATAATAAAACAAAAACATGGAGAAGCAGATAGAGACAAAAAAGTTCCAACGAATCGTTGGAGCCAATCGGCAACAAAGAGCGTTGCCTCTGGCTCAGCTTTTCGTTCTCCCGGCGCTTCGCGCCGCGAGAATCGGGGCAGTTAAGCCGTCAACTCCTTCCCGTCGCTCCGCTTCGGGAGAACAAGGAGTTGAAGACCGATGCCCCTTCGGGGCACGGCTTAACTGCCCCGATTGGGTCTCCTATTGACAACGCTACCAAATATTAACAGCTTCACAAGACGAAAAGGCAGAGGGTTATATCACAGGGAGATTTGATTAATGAAGATACTTTTAGTTTACCCGAAATACCCTGATACATTCTGGAGTTACAAGTATGCCCTTAAATTTATCTCTAAAAAGGCGTGTTCTCCCCCTTTAGGGCTGCTGACCCTGGCTGCCATGCTGCCTCATCAATGGGAAAAAAAAATTGTTGATCTGAATGTAAAAAAACTTACAGATAGAAGCCTTAAATGGGCGGATTATGTATTTATCAGCGCCATGTCCTCTCAGACAGCGTCAGTGCAGGAGATAATCAGCAGATGCAATTCCATAGGGGTCAAGGTTGTAGCTGGAGGCCCCCTTTTTAGTACTGCCTATGAAAGTTTTCAGGGTATTGACCATTTTGTCCTTGACGAGGCAGAACTTACCCTACCCTTGTTTTTGGAAGACCTTAAAAATGGACAGCCTGAATATTTATACAGAACAGATCAATGGGCAGATATAAGCAAAACCCCTGTTCCATTGTGGCATCTTATTGATATTAATAAATATGCGTCAATGAATATCCAGTACTCCCGAGGTTGTCCCTTCCACTGTGATTTTTGCAGTGTCGCCAACCTTTTCGGAAATTTGCCGAGGACAAAGGATAAAGACCAGGTCATTGCTGAACTGGAGAGCCTTTATGCCGTTGGCTGGCGAGAGGGAGTGCTTTTTGTCGATGATAACTTCATAGGCAACAAGGTAAAATTAAAAAAAGATGTTTTGCCGGCATTAATAGCATGGATGGAGCAGCATAAATATCCATTTTCCTTTCATACAGAATCATCGATAAATCTTGCCGATGATCCTGAACTTATGCAAATGATGGTTATGGCCGGGTTTGACACAGTGTTTGTAGGCTTGGAGACCCCTAATGAGCAAAGCTCCCTTGAGTGTAATAAATTCCAGAACAAAGGACGGGATCTCATAAAATGCGTAAAAATCATTCAGCATTCAGGCCTGCAGGTACAGGGAGGATTTATCATTGGTTTTGACAATGATCCGGCTTCAATTTTCGAGATGCTTATCAGATTTATCCAGGAAAGCGCAGTGGTCACCGCCATGGTAGGTTTACTGAATGCGCCGCAGGGAACCAGACTTTACCAGCGCTTAAAGAAAGAAGGTAGATTGCTGAAGGATAGCTCCGGCGATAGCATGGACCTGTCCATTAACTTTATTCCCAGGATGAACTACGAGGTGCTTATAAACGGCTACAGAAAGGTCCTCAGTACGATCTATTCTCCCCGCCATTATTATGAAAGACTGAGACTGTTTTTAAAAGAATACAACCCCCCTCAACAAACAGTGTCCCGCATCCGATTAAAACATATCGAGGCCCTCCTGAAATCTATCCTGTATATCGGTATAATAGGCAAAGAAAGGTTCCACTTCTGGGAACTTATTTTCTGGTCTCTCTTGAATCGTCCCCGGCTATTCGTGCTGGCGATCACCCTTGCAATCTGTGGTTTCCACTTCAGACGGGCGGCAAACAGAATCATTAAAAGCCGTATTGCTAAGTAGCGATGAAGAAAATTGTTTCAGAGTTTGATGTAGTCATAAAGGTGAAGCCGGAACTGCCGTTGATCCGGACGGTCGAAGCTGCGGCTCGCTCGTATCTTAAGGTGCAGGCCTTTCCGCCTAGGCTGGTGGACCATACGATTGCGGCCATCGGCGAGGCGATGGAACGGCTCATCGCCTTGTGCATCGAGCGGGATGTGGCAGCAACCTTCGATGTAGGCTTCTTGTCGCAGGACGAAGCAGTGCAGGTTCACCTGGTTTATGGTGCCTCCATCCCTCTCAATCCCCATGAGGAGGCGGATTACGAGGTACCCTCGTCCACCGGAGAAGAGACCGGCAGCGAGCTTGAGGGGCTGTGGCTGCATATAATCAAACGCACGATGGACCGGGTGTTTTTTCGCGTTGATGGCAAAAGGGCATCCCTGGTGATGATGAAATACATCCGGGCGGAACAGAAAGCGCGGCAGTTGTGGGTAATGGGACTCAGGCCGAAATTGCGGGTGGATCTGGTGATTGAGCATCCCACCGGTGAAATGGGTCAGACGCAATCGGGTAGCGCAATCCTCCATGGCACACGCGGGCAGCTCGTACTCAAACTCTCACCATCCGATGTTTTTATCGTCAGCCGTTTCAATGGGCAAAACACGGTGGAAGATATTTATCTGGAACACTCCGCTGAACTGGGGCCGGTTTCGCCGCAACAGGTCCAACGACTCTATGAGACGCTGGAAGCCTCCGGCATGCTGGAAAGGATCGCCTCCGCGGCGGAAGAACGAAAGGAGCGGTGGCAACGATGGCTTTCGCCAGTCATCAGCATCCCCCATCCCGACAATGCCGTGGCATGGGTTCACAGGCACGGGCGTTTCTTGTTCAATCCAATCGCAGTGAGCGCCATGGTTTTGATCGGGCTTTCGGGCCTGATTCCGCTCTTCATGAACCGGCAGCCCATGGGAGCTTTGATCGCCAACTTGGATACCCTCTTGATCAGCCATCCGACCGTGATTGCCCTGGCTTACCTGATCATGCTGGGCAATGTGGCCATCCACGAGTTCGCCCACGGTGTGACCTGCAAGCATTTCGGGGGACGGATCAGACAACTCGGTATCATGTGGTACCTGGCCATGTTTATCTTTTTCTGCGACACGACCTCGGCCTGGACCTTTCCAAAGAAATCCCAGCGGATATGGGTATCTCTGGCAGGCCCTCTCGCTTCGTGGACCCTTTTTGGAATCACTGCCTGGTGCGTAGGCGTGACCGCTGCTGCCGCAAGCCCCTGGTTTATCCTCTGGATCGTGCTTACCATGATAAATGCCTTCGGTCTGGTCATGAACTTCAACCCCCTAATCCGGGGGGATGCCTACTACATACTTGTTGATTGGACGGGCATTCCCAATCTGCAGAAGAAGGCCCTTGACTACCTCAAGGTACGGATGACCGGTTGGATGAAGAGGGGCCGAGCCGTCGGTAGACCCTCGCCAACACCTCGGGAGAGGCGGATATTCGTTACCTATGGGGTATTGAGTGCTGCCATGTCGTTTTTCTTTCTTCTCTTGCCCTTTTGGCGGCTGGCTGATCTGTGGCTGACTAATCGTCACTTCACAACCTGGGGTGTAATGGCCTTTATCACGGTTGCCCTGCTCATAGGAAACATGCTATTCAAAGCCCATGGATTGGTGTATGCCGCCCGCCATCAGGAGCATAAGATATTATGATTGCTCCACTGACACCATTCGAACTGAAGATTGAAACCACGGATGCCTGCAATTTGCGCTGTAAACATTGCTCCTCTCGGAGCAGACAGCCATCAAGACACACGGTTTCTGTCGGAAGATGAGGCGCTGCTTATCATCGCCGCCGCTCTAACTCTAACATCTGTCCGTCATTCATTAGCGGTTTGACCGGGATGACTATATAGGATGTGTCTTCGGTATCCTCCACTACCTTGAGCTTCTTTCCATCGGGCACATCGATACCCTCTGCCCTGAGCACAGCAACAGGATCGGCTACCAGTCTGGCCTTAAAGTCTTCATCTGCCCATGCCTTGGCGATGAGCTTTGCCCATTGTTGCGTTTTCTTGGTCTCTTCCTCGTTCATAAGGAACCCTCCTTTGGTTTGCAGTTGTTGAAAAGAGTCAGAATCCAGATTCTGTTTTCTCCCCATCCCTTGGCAAATAATACTACCCCGGGATTTATTTTTAAAGTTCTTTTACTGCCGATCAGGAATTCCCCCACCGATGCTTCGGTGTAATTCACCATAATCAACTCTGGCTGTCCCGGCGTCTTTCAGCAATGCACTCACGGCTTCCGTCATTGACAAAGTGTTTCTATTCTTGATATGATCGATGGGATAATTGACTGGATAAACATCGAAAAACTCATCAGAAAGAAATGCAAGAAGACCCAAAGCGCCGATGGTAGGCCCGCCTATCCCCCTCTTCCCATGTTTAATCTCCTTCTGCTCCGAAGAAAACATAAGGGTCAGCCCTTGACATTTGAATTTGTAATTGGAGATAACGATCTTAATTGTAATAATAATAATGAGTTGTCCAACAAGACATTGGAGCCAATCGGCGGAAAAGAACGCTCCGCCTCTGGCTCAATTCTTCGTTACTCCCTTTTATCCAGTAATGTGCAAGTAATCTTATAGGCCACTCGCAATGAGTTGTAGATGGAGTTATTACGCATAGCAATTTGAAATATTCACGAAGCCACGCAGGATGCCCCGCCTTGTAGGCGGGGAGGAATGCGAAGGGGGTGGCAAGGAGGGGGTGAAACCCCATCCTAAAGAACTATCATTTTGGTTAATAGCAGACATTGAAGAAATGAAAATATGGGTATATGATGTATTATGGTGTTACAACGGGCCAGCCATGCTGTCTATGATACGAAATACCACCTCGTGTGGGCGCCAAAGTATCGGAAGTGGATTCTAAGGGATGCTATCAGGGATCGGGTCAAGGAGTTGTTCAGAGAGATTGCCGATCACCACGGATTCGAGATCGAAGAGATGGAGGTTGC